>DASXQK010000111.1:0-7492 GCA_036493015.1 Dongiaceae bacterium
GCTTCTCGCGGCATCCCGGGCGTATGGGACTTCTCTACACCGTGCTTGGTACCTACATGATGCCGCCGGTGGCGCTGATCCTGCCTCTCTACATGGTGTTCAGCGCGCTCAATCTGTTGAACAGCGTGACGGCGCTGGTGATCGTCTATTGCACGATCCTGCTGCCTTTCGTTACCTGGCTGCTGAAATCCAACTTCGACACCGTGCCGATCGAGATCGAACAGGCGGCGCGCATCGATGGCGCCAGCCTGTTCGGCGTCATCCGCCACGTGACCCTGCCGATTGCCAAGGCGGGCGTCGGCACGGCGGCGCTGTTCGCCGTGCTGCTGGCCTGGGACGAATTCTTCTATGCGCTGCTCTATACCAACGATCTGCGGGCCAAGACCCTGCCTGTCGCCATCGCCGATTTTGCGGCGGGGCGTGCCACGGATTACGCCCTGATCTCGGCGGCCGGCATCCTGACCGCGCTGCCGCCGCTGCTGATCGCCTTCTTTTTGCAGAAATCCCTGATCTCCGGCCTTGCTGCCGGCGGCGTGAAAGGCTGATGCATGAGTTCTGACGCGAAGCCCTCCGGTCTCGCCCTGATCGAGGCCGAGATCGATCGCCAGCATCCGGATGCGCTTGCTTCCTTCGCCCGCGCCGACATGGTGGCGGCGCAGATTGCCCGCAACGCACGCGAAACCGGCCGGCTGCTATTGATCGGCATGGGCGGTTCGCATTTCGTCAACCGCGTGGCGGAGCCGGTCTATCGCTCGCTCGGCCTCGATACGAGTGCCGTGGTCGCTTCAGAGATCCTGGCCCAGGCCTCGCCTGATCTGCCGCGCACGGCGATCCTGACCTCGCAATCGGGCGCATCGGGCGAGATCTTGCAGCTGCTTGCGCGTCCGGCGGGGCAGGAGCGGCGCTTCGGTCTCACCCTCGGTGCAGACAGTCAACTCACCAAGGCGGTGCCGAGCCTGATCGGCGTCGGCGGGGTGGAGCGCGGCTTCGCCGCCACGCGCAGCCTGCTGATCTCGCTGACGCTGCATGCGGCCGTGACGGTGGCGCTGGGCCTGTCGCCCGCCGATACGCTGGCCAAGCTGCTGTCGCCGCCGGCACCGGATGTCGACGAGGCCGTCGAACATCTCACCACCTTCAAGACCTATATTTTCAGCGGCAGGGCCGAGCTTGCCGGCCTTGCCGAAAGCGGTTCGCTTTGCCTCATGGAGCTCGCGCGCCTGCCGGCGCTGGCGCTGGAAGGCGGACAGTTCCGCCACGGGCCGTTGGAGGTACTCTCGCCCGAGGTGGGTGTGGTCATTTTCCGTCCGGCTGGTGCCATGGCCGCATCCGCGATTGCGCAGGTCAAGGTCTGCCTGGAGGCGGGCACGCGCCCCATCGTCGTCGATGTCAGTGGCGAGGCGCCGGTCGAGGGATCGCTGAACCTGACGCTGCCGCGCGCGATGGGCCTGCCTGCTGCGATCAGCATCCTGCCGGGCCTTCAGCAATTGTTGATCCGTGTCGCGGGCAAACGCGTCGCGTATCTCGGCGAACCAATCCGCTCCAGCAAGGTGACAGGGATCGAATGAACCCTGCGATCCTGGTCATCGGCAACGTCAATGTGGACTTCATCCTGGGCCCGGTCACACCCTGGCCCAGGCCCGGCACGGAGACGATCTTCCCCCAGAGCGAGCTGCGTATCGGCGGGGCCGCCGGCAACAGCGCGCTGACGCTGCAGGCGCTTGGCGCGCGTTTTCGCATCCTCTGCAACATGGGCGACGATATCTTTGGGCGCTGGCTGATCGACTCGTTCAAGCCGGATTCCCGGCGCTGGCCGATCGCGCCTACGCCGACGACAGCCTCGGCCTGTCTTGCTCACCCCAATGGCGAGCGCACTTTTTTGACGTCCCATGGCCACTTGGCCGTCACTAGTGCCAGGGATGTTGTGACGCTGCTGCCCAAGCGCGCAAGGAAGGGTGACATCGCGCTGCTGTGCGGCGGATTTCTCAGCCCCGTGCTGCTGGACTCTTATGACGAGCTCATCGCCATCCTGGCCGAGCGCGGGTTTGCGATCGCTCTCGACACTGGCTGGCCCTCGGGCGGCTGGACGCCGGCACAACGGCGCCATGTCCGCCGCTGGATCGGTAAATGCGATCACGTGCTGCTGAACGAGATCGAGAGCGACGGCCTGTCGGGCAAACGCAATGTCAGCGGGGCCGGGCAGTGGATCCTCCAGCACACAAGGGCCGGCGCCGCCGTGGTCATCAAGCGCGGTCCGCTGGGCGCTCTCGCCTGGCAGGATGGCGTGCATGCGAATATTCCCGCACCGCGGGTCAAGGTTGTGGATACGACAGGCGCGGGCGACGTGTTCAATGCCGGCTATCTCTTCGCGCGATCGAAGGGGCTGGGGCTCAAGGCGAGTGTGGCCGCCGGCGTGCGCATCGCTTCGCGCGTCATCGCCACATCGCCGCGCCGCTATGGCGCCAGCATACCGCGTAAATCAAACTGACGCCTGCAACCGCCCGAGGGAGAGATCGTCATGCAAAGACCCAGCCATCTGCCGAGCTTCACGCTGGACCGCAGGACGGTGCTCGTCACCGGTGCCGCCCGCGGTATCGGCCGTGCCCTGGCGCTTGCCTGTGCCGAGGCCGGCGCAAACATCGCCCTTGGCCTGCGGGACAAGGCAACAGGCGCCAGTCTTGTTGGCGAGATCGCGGCCATGGGGCGTAAGGTGCTCGCCCTTCAGCTCGACGTCACGAAGATGGATCAGATCGATCGCGCGGTCGCGGAGATCGAACACAGCTTCGGGGGTATCGACGTGCTGGTGAACAATGTCGGGGTGGGGCCGGAGAATCCGGCAGAGAAGGTAAGCGAGGCGGATTTCGACTTCACCGTGAACGCCAATCTGAAAGGCACCTTCTTCGTCAGCCAAAAGGTCGCCCGCGGCATGATCGCGCGCAAAAGCGGCCGGATTGTGAACATGAGTTCACAGGCCGGCAGCGTGACGCTCTACGGCGAATCCATCTATTGCATGACCAAAGCGGCGATCAACCACCTGACCCGCTGCCTGGCCGTGGAATGGGCGCCCCGCGGCATCACGGTGAACAGCGTGGCGCCGACTTTCATCTACACCGACGGTACGGCGCCGGCACTGGCGGATCCCGAGTTCAAGCGCAAGACCCTGGCGCATATTCCGCTGGGGCGCATCGGTGAGACCCGGGATGTCGCGGGTGCGGTCGTGTTTCTGGCGTCGGACGCCGCCAGTCTGATTACCGGCACGAACATGCTGGTAGATGGCGGCTGGTCGGTGGCTTGAGGTCGCCACCCTATACTCGATCGGGCTGCTAGTTATGGGCGTGGCTCAGGGTGAATTTGCGCAGTCCGCATTCGGGTTCGCCGTCAGAAGTCCTTGCAGAGCCTCAGCGAGTCATAGATTGCCGCGTGAATGTTGCGGCTCGCCACGGCGTCACCGACCCGGAAGAGCTGGAACTTGCCTTCCGGGTTGGTTTCGATCGTTTGCGGCTTGCCCTCGACGATGGCTTTCAGGTCCATCTGGCCGCGATTGCGCGAGAGGGGCTTGAGCGCGAAATAGAGTTCGTCCACCGGCAGCGTGCCATGCTCGATGACGAGCTGGTCGATGACCCGCTCTTCCTCCTGGTGGGAGTATTCATTCTTCAGCACGGCGACCAGCTTGTTGCCCTCGCGATAGACCTCGGTCACCTCGGTGTTGGGGGTCATGATGGCGCCGGCCTTGTAGAGCTCACGGTAATGGACCGCGAAGTTGCTGGCACCCAGTTCCTCCGCCACGACACGGTCATAGGTCACGATCTCCACCAGGCTGCCGCGCTTGGCGAGGAACTCGGCGGTGGAGGGGCCCTGATGCTGGCTCTGTGAATCGTAGAGCAGCACATTCTCGCCCGGCGAAACCTTGCCGGTCAGGATGTCCCAGGTGGAGACGCCGAATTCGCCGCCGCCCTTGACCATTGTCAGGTTGGGCTGTCCGCCGGTGGCGACGATGACGATATCCGGCGATTCCGCCATGATTTTTTCCGCCGTCGCCTCATTGCCGAAGCGCCGGTCGACGCCGAGTTTAGTCACCTGGCTATCGAGCCAGCGGGGGATACCCGAAAGCGCTTCGCGCCAGCCGGCCTTGGCCGCGATATTGATCTGGCCGCCGCTGCGCTGATCCTTCTCGAACAGCACCACCTGATGGCCGCGCGATGCTGAGACCCGGGCGGCTTCCAGCCCCGCCGGCCCAGCGCCCACCACCACCACCTTGCGCTTCGGACCGGTGGATTTGGCGATGATATGGGGCATGGTCGCTTCGCGGCCCGTCGCCGGGTTCTGGATGCACAGCGCCTCGCCGCCGACATAGATGCGGTCGATGCAATAGCTGGCGCCGACGCATTGGCGGATATCGTCGACCCGGCCCTCGCGCAGCTTCTGCACGATATAGGGATCGGCGATATGACCGCGGGTCATGCCGACCAGATCGCAATGGCCCTCCTCGATGGCGCGCGAGGCAGTGGCGAGATCCTTGATGTTGTTGGCGTAGAAGATCGGCAGGTCGGTGATCTGCTTCGTGGCGCTGGCGAGATAAAGGAACTGCGCCGGCGGAAAGCTCATATTCGGCACGTTGGCGGAGAGCGCCGAATGGGTGAACACGTTGCCGCCCACGATGTTCATGAAGTCGAGAAAGCCGCTGGCGCCGAAGCGCTTCAAGATCTCAAGGCAATCCTGCATGGAATTGCCGCCCTCCAGCAGATCGTCGCCGGTGATGCGGATGCCGATGAGAAAATCGCTGCCCGCCTGCTGGCGCGCCTTGGCAAGGGTTTCGAGATGGAAGCGCATGCGGTTCTCGAGGCTGCCGCCATACTGGTCGGTGCGCTTGTTGGTCAAAGGACAGATGAACTGGTCGAACATATGGCCGGTGAAGACGAACTCGCAGCCGTCAAGATCGCCCTCGCGGCAGCGCCGCGCCGCGGCGCCATAGTCGTTCTGCACCCGCTCGATGTCGAAATCCTCCATCTCCTTGGGGAAGGAGCGGTGCGAGGGCTCCCGAAGCGCGGAAGGTGCCAGCGTTGCAAACCAGTTCTCCGTATCCCAACGGGTGCGCCGGCCCATATGGGTCAACTGGCACATCAGCTTTGCACCGTGTTTGTGGATGCGGGCCGAGAACTGCTTGAAATAAGGAATGACGGAATCGTCAGCGACGGAGATCTGGCTCCACGGCGAGGCCGGTGAATCGAGGGAGACGGAAGAAGAGCCGCCGAACATGGCAAGCCCGATGCCGCCCTTGGCCTTTTCCTCGTGATAGGCCTGATAGCGCTCTTGGGGCTTGCCGTCCTTGCCATAGGCCGGCGCGTGGCTCGACCCCATGATCCGGTTACGGATGGTCAGATGCTTGATGGTGAGCGGCTTTAGCAGCGCGTCATAGGCAGCCACGAAGACCTCCCTGGTCAAAATCGCAGAGCGATTATGGCCGATGGTACAGGTCCAGGGAAAGCACGCGACGCCTTAGTTTTCGCGGTGCAAGGCAACGCCTGCGACGACCGCTGCAATGCCTGCACAATCGGCGAGGCTGGGCATCTGGCGCAGCACCAGTATTCCGATCAGCGTTGCGGTGGCGGGCAGCAGCGATAGTAACAGGGCGAAGCTGGCGCGGGAGAGCCGAGCCATGGCGAGTTGGTCGCAGACATAGGGAATAACCGAAGATGAGACGCCTACGCCCAGTGCGGCGAATAGCAGCAGCGGGCTGGTAAAGGCGGGCAGAGCCTGGCCGAATCCGACGGGCAATGCCGCCAGCATGGCAACCACCATGGCCGCCGCCAGCCGGTCGATCCCGCCCGATCCGCCGCCCCCGGCGATGCGATGGCCCAGCAGGATATAGAGCGTGAACAACCCGCAATTGGCGAAGGCGAAGAAATAGGCGAGCGCCGCTCCCTCGAAGCGAAGTTGCGTCAGCAAATAGACGCCGCCCATCGCCAGGACCAGCGCTGCGCCGATGCGGGTCGTGCGCATGCCCCAGGCAGCCAGCACAATAGGCCCGAGGAATTCGATGGCGCCCACGGTCGCGAGTGGCAATCGGGCAATCGCCTCGTAGAAGCAGCAGTTCATCAGCGCGAGCACGATGCCCAGGGCAGCGATACGGCCGCGATCGCTGCGGGAGAGCCCGCCGAGGTAGCGCCAGGGCCGCCGCCATGCCGCGAAGATCAGGGCAGCGGTTGCAATCCGCAGCCAGGCTACGCCGAGCGGCTCGAGCCGCGCGAACAACAGCACGGCAAACGCCGGACCCAGATAATGAAAGACGGCGCTCACCATGAAGAAGGCATGGGGCGGCAGGCGATCGCTCAACGCCTTGCCGGCGATGGCGGATGTGGGGCGGGTGAGGGCAGGGACCGGGTCCATTGCGCGGCGAGCGTGCAACGCCTGTCGCGGCTGGTCGATAGCAGAAGAAAGGTGTAAAGACGATTTCTCCTCCGAATTGCAGGAAAACAGCGATATGCGCCTTCAACTTGCCAAGGCTGTGCTCGATAGGAAGAACGTCGACTTGCTGCGCCATTTGCGCGCCGATCCCGAACTGGCCGTGTCGGAATTGGCGCGGCGCGTGGGCATGTCGGCACCGGCGGTGCGCGAACGCCTGCAGCGGCTGAAGGAATCAGGTGTGATCCGCGAGCATCGCCTCGAGATCGACCCGGCCGCGCTCGGCTATCCGGTCGCCATCTTCATTCGCGTGCGGCCGATGCCGGGCCACTTGTCGAAGATCGCAGCATTGGCGAAGCGAACGCCGGAAGTCGTCGAATGCCACCGCATTACCGGTGAGGACTGTTTCATCATGAAGGCCCATGTGCAGGCGCTTGAGCGACTCGATGGTTTGCTCGACCGCTTTCTTGCCCACGGCCAGACGACGACGTCGCTAATTCAATCCTCGCCCGTTCCCGCGCGCGGCCTGCCTTTGCCGGGATAGTTTTTCAGCTACCAAAACGCGATGTAGTCGGTCCTTGACGCGACGGCGCGCCTTGGTAGATAAAACTTGCGGGTAGTTGCGTATTGGGGGGGCTAGCATCATGGGCAAGGTAGCGGGTGTTCTGCGCCTTACGACAGCCGCATTAGTAGTATTTATCCTTGTCGGTGTAGCACCTCCACCAAGCCAGGCCCAAACCGCGCAGAAATGGCATGGCAGCCTCGACGCGCTCGGCCGGGGCGGCAGCGATAACCAGGGAATGCTGGATCTCTTCCAGCCGCTGTTTCAGACAAACGATACGCTTCTTTTCGGTAACGCCATCGGCGGCCTCGACAGCGATTCCTCGAACGCCGCCAATTTCGGCCTGGGCGTCCGCCACATGGTGGACGGCAATTACATCTTGGGCGCATACGGCTATTTCGATTGGCTGCATTCGTCGAATTCCAACACCTTCTACCAGGCGACGGCAGGCGTCGAAGCCATGACCCGCGACTGGGATTTCCGGGTCAACGGCTATATCCCGTTCGGCGGCAGCGCGGATCTTGTCAACAT
>DASXQK010000112.1:0-3255 GCA_036493015.1 Dongiaceae bacterium
CTCCTGGTATCGAACTCCATCGCTTTCGCGCTCGCTGCAGCCGGCGATGGGCCCGATCTTCGCTATCCCTTTTACCACCGCGACCTGCTGCAGCTGCAGCGCCGCGGCATCACCGGCGACAATCCGGCGGCGATTCCGACCGCGCCACCATTTCGGCCGGCTATGATTCGCCGGCCACAGCCGTGCTTGCGGCCGAGGCGGGCTTGCGCGATGCCATCACCTTTGAGGCGGTGGGCAAATCGGCAGGCAAACCATTGGCCACTGGCGATAGCGGGCGCGCCATAGGCCAGGCTCTTGGCATGCGGGTCGAGGCAGTCGATCCCGGGGCCTGGCGTCGACTGCCCGGCTGTCCGGATCTGGAATTCCTTGCCTGTTCGAGCGGCTGGGCGATGCTGCCCATGGCCGGTCTCGCGCGGGCCTGGCAGAACTCGGTCATCTTCCTCGGGACCATGGGCGATGAGCTTTGGCGCCGCGATCGCCAGGATGTCCTGGATTCGCTGGCGCGGCCGCGAGAATATCAACCTTGCTATGCCGGGTTACGCGAGTTTCGCCTTCGTGCCGGCATTGTCTTCGTCCATGCGCCGACGATCGGTGCCACAAATGCATCGGCGATTCATCGCCTTGCCCAGGCCGAAGAGATGCAGCCATGGTCGCTCGGCGGCAAATACGACCGGCCGATCCCGCGCCGCATCGTCGAGACTGCCGGAATTTCCCGCGCCAGCTTCGGCCAGGCGATCCATATGACGATCGATACGCAAACGCCGGAGATCCTCCGGCGTCTCCGGCAATCATCCTTCGCCATTTTCGTTACGAGCACGGCGGCAAGCCTTCCTCTGCTCCAGCGCTGGCGGCTGCTGTTCGACTGGCGTTGCGGCCCGCTTCTGACGCAGCTTGCGCTGTGGATCGCGCGCAAGGTTCATTGGCTGGGCCGGCGACTGCGATTGGCGCCGCTGGATCGTCTCGGCAAATCGGTCATCATTCGCATCACCCGCTGGCAATGGCATGAACCGATGTCGGTCCTTTACACCTTCCATTGGGCAATGGCCGAGCTGGCCCGGCGATACTCCGCTTGCCTACACTCTGCTTGCCCACCAGCCACCGATTGACGATATTGTGCCCTCGCAGGGGAAAATCGCAGCGAGCAGGAGGGAAACGACCATGGCGAAGACACCGGGTTCTAGGCTCGATCGCGCGGAATTATCCAGGCTTGGCGCGGAAGTGCGCAGTCTCAAGGCCCAGATCGAGGCATTGCGGGCGCGGGTCACCGATCTCGAGAAATGGGAGAGCCAGGTGGCGGCCGTGAGCATTCGCAAACACTCCAGGAAGCGGGTGCGCAAGCACATTCCCGGCTACGGGCGCGTCCGCAAGCACTGACCGGCCGCGCTGAACGGCGCGTGTGATCCTCATGTCCGGGGCGTTGCAGCGCGACCCGCTTTTGGCCGCGCTAAAGCTGGCTGAGCATTTCGATCCGACTATTCGTATCGCGCCGCACCACTGGCCGCGGTTGCTTCGCCGCTACGTGGCGCCGCTCGCCTATTGCCGGGAAGCACTGTTCACGCGCATGTATCAGGGCGAACCCAGCGTGCTGGCCGGTTTTCCCAAACCGCTGCGCCGGCCCTTTGCGAGCCTCGATCCGCAGGCAGCCGGCCCTGCGCTTATCGGCTGGCTCGGCCATCAGCAAAGCCGCCGCCGACATTCGATCAATGGCGGGCCGGGGGCGGCGCGCAAGTCGCTGACCCTCGCGGGGATCGCGGCGAAGTGGCAGGCGGGTTCGGCGCGCTTTGGCGTCACCGACCTGCATATCCGCAACACGGTGATGGAGCAGGTGATCGCGCCACGGCGCCTCAGCGAATTCAATCTGCTGACCCGCTCGAGCGAGGATGCCCGGCGCCAAGAGATGTTCAGCTTCGTCATCAGCACACGCGGCCATGTCACCGATTCCCATTCCGACGCGCCGGACAGCAGCAACTTCTGCTTTACCGGCCGCAAGCTATGGCTGGCCTGGGATACCTATGAGGGCGCGCGTCACGGTCTGCAGGATGTGGAACGCCTGCCAACCGCGGGCCGCGCTGGCTTTGATATGGATTCCTGGCTCGGCTTGCGCAGCGCGCGCTGGCTGCTGGTCAATCCCGGCGAGACGCTGTTCCTGCCGGCGAACCTGACGCACAAAGTGGTCACGCTGGAATCCTATGTCGGCGTCGGTGGCTTCTTCATCGCACTGCCCAACTGCCTGCGCCTTCTGTCGCACTGGATCACGCATGTGCCGCTCTGGTCGAAGCTGGACAAGACCGGTGCTTTTGATGGCCTCGTCGACGAGATCGCCGGCACGGCGGAAGACTCGCTGCATCGCCTGCGGCGAGCACCAGCGGCCCGGCGCCGGCGATGGGCCTATGACTATGTCGGGCCGGCCGCGGCACATTTTCTTGCTACGCAGTCGAACAGCAATATTCGCCGGCTGCTATCCGATTCCCGGTTCCGTCGGGTGGCCGAGGCAATTCCCCTCAAACTGGCGTGAAGGCGACCCTGGCCCGGCCTTTCGGATTGCCGCTGTAATTCACGGTAATCTCTTCACCCGCCTTGATATTGTGCAGGGCTACGAACACCTGGACGCGTTCGCTGCTGGCGTAATAGGCCGCATTGGGCTGATAGCTGTGGTTATAAAGGGCGCCATAGCCGCAGGCGAAGGCGACCTTGCCGCGACCCCAGCTGAAGACATAATCAGCCAGGGTGGTTCGCGGGGCAGAACCGAAGACTTCGCGTACCTGCATCACGATGACGGGCGCGCGTTCGATGACGCGGCCCCTGCGGATCAGCTTGCGGGCGAAGACGCCGCGGCCCTTGCTGCCGGCCTGGCGCATTTCGATCAGCTCGCTGGGCCGGTAGCGCATCAATATCTCCTTAGCTTTTGCCTTGGCGTCGTCGTGCGGGCGGTGCCGCAATTCGGTGACTTGTCCCGGGCAGGACTGTAGATTACGCGCATGGTTTACCCGACGAGCGTGGCGCAACAATGCCGAGCGAGCGACGTCACCTCACTATTCTCAACTGCGATATTGTCAACTCGACGCAATACGCAGACTCCATGGATCCGGAGGATTTCGAATCCCTCCTGACCATCTTCTACGAGACTGCCAAGTCTGTCGTCGAGAGCCATCGCGGCATTTTCGCCCATCATACCGGCGACGGGTTCACCGCCTATTTCGGTTCGCCCCGCTCGCTGGGCCGTAACGCCCAGGAAGCCATCACCTGCGGGCGCGC
>DASXQK010000113.1:0-3283 GCA_036493015.1 Dongiaceae bacterium
AAGCCCGCGACGACCTGACGCGCACGCTCTACTGTGGTCCTGCTCCTGCTGGTCTACCTCGGCGGTGTACTGACCATCGTCAGCCCGTGCATCCTGCCGGTGCTGCCCTTCGTTTTCGCGCGCGCCGACCGGCCGTTCATGCGCTCCGGCCTGCCGCTGCTGGCCGGCATGGCGCTCACTTTCGCACTGGTGGCGACATTGGCTGCGGTGGGCGGCGGCTGGGCCGTCGCCGCCAATCAATATGGCCGTGGCGCCGCCTTGCTGCTCTTGGCGCTGTTCGGCGTGACGTTGCTGTTTCCCTCGTTCGCCGACCGCGTCATGCAGCCTTTGGTGCGGCTGGGTTCGCGCCTGTCGGAATCGGCCTCGGCCAGCGATCAAGGCCGTGGTGCGATCCTGCCCTCCTTCCTGCTCGGGATTGCCACTGGCCTGCTCTGGGCGCCGTGTGCCGGACCGATCCTGGGGCTGATCCTGACCGGTGCCGCCCTGCAAGGCGCCAATATCCAGACCTCGGTTCTGCTGGTCGCCTATGCCCTGGGTGCGGCGACTTCGCTGGCGCTGGCTTTGCTGGTGGGCGGGCGCGTCTTTGCCGCCATGAAGCGCTCGCTCGGCGTGGGCGAATGGGTGCGCCGGGGCCTCGGCGTTGCGGTGCTGGTTGCGGTCGCGGCGATCGCACTCGGCGCCGATACCGGTTTTCTTACCCGCATCTCTGCCGCCAGCACGGCGTCGCTGGAGCAGGGCCTGCTCGACCGGCTGCAGGGCCTGACCGGCGGCGGCAATGGTGCGGCGATGGGCGCCGATTCAGCCGGCGGCGTGCTGCCGGTGGAGGGCAATGCGCCCGATCTTATCGGCGCCACCGAATGGCTGAACTCGCCGTCGCTGAACCTGGCCGCCCTTAAAGGCAAGGTCGTGCTGGTCGATTTCTGGACCTATTCCTGCATCAACTGCCTGCGCACCATCCCCTATACCCGCGCCTGGGCCGAGAAATACAAGGATCAGGGGCTGGTGGTGATCGGCGTGCACGCGCCCGAATTCGCCTTCGAGAAGAACGTCGATAACGTCAAGGCGGCGATCGAGAGCTTCAAGATCAACTACCCCGTCGCCATCGATAACGATTACGCCATCTGGCGCGCGTTCCAGAACCACTACTGGCCGGCGCACTACTTCATCGATGCGCAGGGGCGCATCCGCCATCACCACTTCGGCGAAGGCGAATACGAACAATCTGAGCGGGTGATCCAGCAATTGCTGGCCGAGGCCGGCAAGACGCCGGCGCCGGGTAGCCTTGTCTCGGTGAGCGCCACCGGTGCGGAAGCGGCTGCCGATATGGGCGATGTGCAATCGCCGGAGACCTATGTGGGTTACTCCCGGGCGCAGAACTTCGTCTCGCCGGGCGGCGTGCTGCAGGATGAATCCCATGTCTACAGCGCCGGCACACCGCAACTGAATCAATGGGGGCTGGCGGGCGACTGGACGGTGAATGGCGAGTCCGCCTCGCTCAACGGTGCCGATGGCGGCATCGTCTTCCGCTTTCATGCGCGCGATCTGCATCTGGTGCTGGGGCCGGGCGCCGCCGGCAAGCCGGTGCACTTCACGGTGACCATCGACGGCATAAAGCCGGGTGCAAGCCACGGCAGCGATATCGATGCCGATGGCCAGGGCGTGGTGACGGGTGAGCGGCTTTACCAGCTGTTGCGCCAGAGCGGGACGGTCGGCGACCACACCTTCGAGATCCGCTTCCTCGATCCCGGCGTCCAGGCCTACGCCTTCACCTTCGGCTGAACCCGCTGCGCTCTGCGCTGTCTCTCGCCGCTATCCCCTCAGCGAAAATCGCTATATCGTTACGACTATAACGACAAGGAATGCGCCGCCCGCTAAAATCGCTCGCGCAGGCTACCCGCGCCTGACGCTTCGGCGGGAACGGTGATGAGGCCATGGTTGCTCTGTTCCTTCGCATCGACCTGAATTCCCAGGACCATATCGGCCCGGGCAAGATCGAGCTGCTCGAACAGATCGCCGAGCGCGGCTCCATCGCCGCGGCCGGACGCGCCATGAGCATGTCGTATCGCCGGGCTTGGGAGCTGGTGGAACAGCTCAACACGATCTTCGGACGTCCGGTCGTACGCTCGCGCACCGGCGGCAAATCCGGCGGCGGTGCCGAGCTGACATCGCTGGGTTACCTCATCGTCGGGCGCTACCGGGCAATCCAGAAGGCGGCGGAGCAGGCCTCGATGAACCATGTCACTGCCTTGCAGGACGAGATCCAGGCCAAGCGCGCGCGCTGAGCGAACTCTTTTCCGCCACAACTTCCCTGTCGGCGATTTAGTCGGCATGCGGTAAATGCGCCGCAACTCCGCCGGTGCGCCATGCCGGCCGCAGCGGCCACCCGAAAAAAGGTCACACGCACCAGCTGCTGCAACTGGAAAGATAGGCGTCAGCGTGGGTTTAAGTGCCATGCGGTTGTGCCGCAAGGGCGGGTCATGCGGATAGGTCACGTCAGCGCAGCGATCGGATTGTCGGCGGCCGTAGTTTCCGGATTGCTGCTATCTGCCCCCGCCGTCGAACCGCTGCAGCCCGCTGCAGCCCGTCTCGATGCCATGACGGTAAACGAGGCGCGTCACCACCGCGATCAATCGTTCGAGGATCAGCAGGCCGGCAACCGTCAAATGCAGCCGCTGCTGGCCGCGATCGCCCAGGTCAATTACGACTGCTGGGCGGAGGCGCTGCCCAGGCCCAAGGGCGCCCCCATGAGCGCCGAGTGTCACCAGCGCTTCCTGCAAGCCTTCGAAGGAATGCCCGACAACGACCATCGCTGGCCGATCCCCAGCGTCGAGCCCGGGCAGTTTGATGCCGCTACTTCGGGCGACACACCGGCTACGGAGTCGCCGCCGGCGCAACACGACAATGATTCGATCGGCGCGTTGATCCTGTCGTTATCCTCGCCCAGCCTGGCGCGTCGAGGCGCAACCCACAATTCCGCGCTCGCTTCCGTTCATGCGGTGGGACAGCAGCCGCCCGATGGCCAGAAGAATGGCCAGTTGATGGGTAGTTGCGATGCGAACTGCCTCGCCATGTCATTCTCAGGTCCGGGCGCGGCACCGCTGATCGGCGACCATGATCGAAATTTTCGCGGGGCCGGCGATTCCAATGCGGGAGGTACCGACAGTTCCCCCGGCAATAACGGGCCAAGCAACAATGGCCCGGGAGGAGGCGGCGTCGGCAGCGGCGGATCCGGGAGCGGAAGCGGAGGCAGTGGAAGTCCGGGCGGCGGACGTTCAGGCCGTGG
>DASXQK010000114.1:0-2695 GCA_036493015.1 Dongiaceae bacterium
ATCTGCGCGTTCAGGCCAAGGCCGGTCTTGACCGCCTGCTCGACGCAGAACTCGTTGATCACCGGCAGCATGCCGGGAAAGCCCGCATCGACGAAGCTGACCTGCGTGTTCGGCTCTGCGCCGAAGTCGGTTGCCGCACCGGAGAATAGCTTGGATTTGGAGATGACCTGGGCATGGACCTCGAGGCCCAGCACGATCTCCCACGGCCCGTTATGGCCTTCGATGTAATCGCTCATCTTAATTCCCCGGCCTTGCCGTGAAGTCGGCGGCGCGTTCCACCGTGCGGGCGATGCGCAGCAATGTCGCCTCGTCGAAAGCGCGGCCGATCAGCTGCAGTCCCAGCGGCAGGCCTTCGTCAGAGAGGCCCGCCGGAACCGAGATGCCCGGCAGCCCCGCCAGATTGACCGGCACGGTGAACACGTCGTTCAGATACATAGCGATCGGATCGTCGGTGCGCTCGCCGATGGCAAATGCAGCCGTCGGCGTCGCCGGCGTCAGGATCGCATCGACCTTTTTATAGGCGTCGGTGAAGTCGCGCAGGATCAGGCTGCGCAGGCGCTGGGCCTTCAGGTAATAGGCGTCGTAATAGCCGGCCGACAGCACATAGGTTCCGATCAGCACGCGGCGCTTCACCTCGGCGCCGAAGCCCTCGGCCCGGGTGTTCTCATACATCTCGTCCAGGGTGGCGCCCGGCACGCGCAGGCCAAAGCGCACCCCGTCATAGCGCGCCAAGTTGGACGAGGCTTCCGCCGGGGCGATGATGTAGTAGGTCGGCAGTGCATATTTCGTATGCGGCAGCGAAATATCGACGATCTCCGCTCCGGCCGCCCTCAGCCATTCCACACCCTTGGCCCAGAGCCTGTCGATGGCGCCATCCATGCCCTCGACCCGGTATTCCTTGGGAATGCCGATTTTCAACCCCTTCACCCCGCCCTCGAGCGTGGCGCGATAGTCGGGTACCGGCAGATCGACCGATGTCGAATCCTTGGGATCGTGGCCTGCCATCACCTGCATCATCAGGGCAGCATCCTCCACCGTGCGCGCCAGCGGGCCTGCCTGATCCAGCGATGAAGCGAAAGCGACGATGCCCCAGCGCGAGCAGCGGCCATAGGTCGGCTTCAGCCCGACCAGGCCGCAAAAAGCCGCGGGCTGGCGAATCGAGCCGCCGGTATCCGTGCCGGTAGCACCCATGGCGATGCGCGCGGAGACGGCAGCGACCGAACCGCCCGACGAGCCGCCGGGCACGAGGTCGCTGTTCTCGCCGCGCCGGCGCCAGGGGTTCTTCACATTGCCGTGGTAGCTGGTGGTGTTGGACGAGCCCATGGCGAACTCATCCATGTTCAGCTTGCCCAGCATGATGGCACCGGCCCGCCAGAGCTGCGTCGTCACCGTCGATTCATAAGGCGGCTTGAAGCCGTCAAGGATGTGCGAGCCCGCCGTGGTCAGCACGCCCTGGGTGCAGAACAGATCCTTGATGCCGAGCGGAATGCCTTCCAGCAATCCGACTTCGCCCTTGGCACGGCGGGCATCGGACTCGGCCGCCATCTTGCGGGCCCTCTCCGGCGTCTCGGTGACAAAGGCGTTCAGCCCGCGCTGGACCGCCATGGCCGCGATATGCGTCTCGGCCAGTTCCTTAGAGCTGAATTTCTTCTTGGCGAGGCCATCGAGCGCGGCGGTGATGGTGAGATCGTTGAGGGCGCTCATCACTCCACCACCTTCGGCACGGTGAAGAAGCCATGCGAGGGCTCCGGCGCATTGGCCAGGATCGCCGCCGGCTTGCCGCCATCGCTAACTTCATCGGCGCGGCGCGGCAGGTTGCGCGCAACGACGCTCGCCATCGGCTCGACGCCCCTGGTATCCACCTCGCTCAGCTGTTCGACCCAGGCCAGGATCGCACCCAGATCACCGACGAGCGCGTCGGCTTGCTCATCGCTCACCCGAATGCGGGCAAGCGTGGCGATATGCCGGACGGCGGCGCGATCCAATGACATGGTCCTGATCCTTAAAGGGCCTCGAGGGGCCGGACTAAAGCGGCGCGGAACCTAGCAAAACAGGCTTTTGGCTGCAACCGAAGCCCGCCATGCCCGGCAAACCCTTAATAATGGGCGATGCCACGCCAGAGGGTGTAGATGCCGAAAGCGATCACCAGCCCCGCCGAGGCCCGGGCGATCCAGCGTAGCACCGGCTCATCCACCCGGTGACGGATAACGCCCACTCCCAAGGCCAGGCAGAGCCACCAGACTGCCGCGCCGATAAAGACGCCCAGCACCAGAATGCCGGCTGCGCTGTAGTCGCCGCTCGCCGCCGAGATGTTGATTGCCGCGAAAATGGCGATGAAGGAGAGAACGGTGGTGGGATTGGCAAGCGTCAGCATGAAGGTGCCGAGGAAAATGCCGACGAGGCCAGCCGCGGAATTGTTCGGGCGCTCGGGGATCTGCGGCGGCTTGATCATCAATATGCGCAGGCCCAGCAGGAGGAGCAGGGTGCCGCCGCCGATGGCGATGGAATAGCGGTGCGCCATCAGGAAGTTCTCGATCAGGCTGAGGCTGAAAGCCGCAATCGAGCCGTAGAGCGTATCGGCGGCCGCAGCCCCCAGGCCGGAAGCCATGCCTGACATCCAGCCGCCCATCAGCGCCCGCTGGATGCAAAGCAGCGCGACAGGTCCGACCGGGGCGGCGATCGCTACACCCACCGC
>DASXQK010000115.1:0-6508 GCA_036493015.1 Dongiaceae bacterium
CGGCGGGAAGCTCATGCCGCACCAGCATCCGGAGGACCGGGTCTATACCGTGATGTCGGGCGTGTTCTATATCTGACTGGGCAAGAAATTCGATGGCAAGAAGGTGAAGGCCTTTCCGCCCGGATCGGTGATTGTCTTGCCGGGCGATACGGCGCATTTCCATTGGGCAAAATCCGGCGAATACGTCACCCAGGTAACGGCGATCGGGCCGCTTGGCCTTGACTATCTGGACCCCAAGGATGATCCCCGCGCCCAAGCCCGGCTGACAAGGGCAGGGGTGGACAAGGCAAAGGGTCGCGCAACGCGCCGTTGAATCCGCGCCCTGCGCCCTGTTAGGTTTGCCCCATGTCCGGTGCCCTCTCCTGGGAATTCCTGCTGACTACGCTCATTGTGGTGGCGTCGCCCGGCACCGGTGTTCTTTACACGCTGGCGGCCGGCCTTTCGCGCGGCTCACGCGCGAGCATCGTGGCTGCTTTCGGCTGTACCCTGGGCATCGTGCCCCATATGGCTGCGGCCATACTGGGGCTGGCGGCCCTGCTGCATGCCAGCGCGGTTGCCTTCCAGACCTTCAAATATCTGGGCGTGGCCTATCTTCTCTACATGGCCTGGAATGCGCTGCGCGAACAGGGTGCGCTTCGGATCGAGACGAAGGTCGGCGCGCGCTCCGCCCTGCAGGTGACGGTCCACGCCATCCTGATCAACATCCTGAATCCGAAACTCTCGATCTTCTTCTTCGCCTTCCTGCCCCAGTTCGTGCCGGCCAGCGAGGCGCATCCGCTGCCGCGCATGCTGGAGTTGAGCGCCGTCTTCATGCTGGTCACCTTCATCGTCTTTGTCGGCTATGGCCTGTTTGCCGCGGCGATTCGCCGGCATGTGATCTCTCGCCCCCAGGTGCTGGTCTGGATGCGCCGCACTTTCGCCGCCGCTTTTGTGGCACTGGGTGCCAAACTCGCTTTCGCCGACCGCTAGTTTCGTCTGCACCGGAACCTTTCCCGCACACGCCGCATTGTTCGTGTATCGGCGGTTGTCCGTCGAGGGGAGGCGAAGATGGCGGCGCTACGCGTCCTGTTTATGGTGATTGTAGCGGTCAGTGCCTTGGGTATCGGCGCTTTCCTCGGCGGCTCGATTGCCCAGCCCGCACTACTGAGCCTGATGCCCTGGCACAGCCCGCAAGTCCATATCAGTTAATTTCGCAATTACGGATCCCGCGCAGTCTAGAGCCGTGCCTGATCTCTGATTCTGGGTGCGCCCAGGATCCAGAGGCGCCGCAGCTGGCGTGCCGTTGGCGGTGTGCCGGCCAGCGGCAGATCCAGGATCATCAGCACGCCTTCGCCCGGCACATTCACGGCGATGATGGTACCGCCCAGAGCCTGCAGATTTCGACGTGTCGCCCATAAGCCGATTCCGCCATGGGGTTTGCCCTCATAATTCGCCGCCCCCGGGGCGCGCAGCGAGAATCCCCGCTCGAAGATCTGGTGGCTGTACTGACTCGGTATGGCAGGGCCGTTATTGGCAATAGCGATCACCGCGCGCGAACCGCGCCGGTGCAGATGCAGCTCGACCCGCCCGCCTGGCGGACAGAAGCTGACCGCATTGTCCAGTACCGCTTCCACCGCGGTCTCGATAAGACCCTCGCTGCCGAGAACCACGAGTCCTTCGGGCAGGCTGCTGACAAAGACAATGCTGCGCCGCTCCGCCGCATCGGAGTAGCCACGGGCCACACGGCGGAGCAGGCGGCTGAGGTCGATGGGCCGCCGTGGCGGGTCGAGCAGCTCGGCCGCTGCCTCATCGGCGCGCCGCGCGTCGTCGATCAGCTTGTCGAGGCGCTCCACCGCCTGGCTCATGACTTCCAGCGCGCGGCGGCCGCGCACCTCATCGCTGCCGAAGTCGCGGCGGAAAGGCTCCAGCGATTGCCGCATCACCGCGATGGGCGTCTTGAAGGCGTCCACATTGTCTTCGGCGCGCCGGCGGATGCTCTCGGCACTTTGGCTGAGGGTCGCCACCATGCGATCCAGTTCCTCGGCCACGCCATGCAGCTCCGCCAACTCGTTCTGCTCGACGAAGAAATTCTCTTCGCGGTCGCTGCCCAAACGCAGCCGGCGCGCACGGCGGCCGAATTCCAGCACATTGCGCCGGATGGTCACGAAGACGAGCAGGGTGACAAAAGCAAGACCGAGATAAATCAGTGCCGCGCGATGCAGCTCGAGCCGCCGCCAATAGGGCTGCGCGCTGTCGGCCCCCAGCAGCTCTGCCGTCGGATAGGAAAAGACGATGGCCCAGCATCCCGCGGGCGTCACCACCGGTGCGATGGAGGCGATGTATTCCACATTGGCGGGCCCTTCCCGGTAGCGGCGCGCCGGCGAATGCGGGACGTTGCAGGAAAGGGAGAGATCGTCCAGCACGCCCTGGCGGATCAGCTCCTGACGCGTCTCGCCCAGATAGTCGGCCTCGATGCGGGGTGCGGAAGCAACCAGATAAAAGCCGGTAATCCCGGTCAGTTTCGCCGGGCGGAACAGCAGGCGCACGCGCGCTTTGGCGATGGAGAAGCCGGCGAGGTCGGCCCCAGCTTCATCGAAGGTGGAGCGGTCACCCCCGCTGAGGATCGGTGCTACCGAATTGGCGACGATGCGCCCCTGGGCGTGGACCGTGCGGATCAGCAGCGCCTGGCGGTCCTGATCAGCCTGCTGGAAGGTGAGGTAGATGGCGATGGGGACGGCGATGAAGCCGAGCGCCACAAACAACAGCGGACCGGCGAGCGAGCGGCGGACATATCTGATGAACCGGGCCATCGCCCCTCAGCGTCTTCCCCACGAGGGGGCAATATCCCGCTGGGGGGCAGCATATCGGACTTGCTCCATCGGGACCGGGTCGTCCCCCATCGCGTTATTTCGGAACGCGCGCCGCGACGCTTGTGGCGATCTCGCTCGCGGTATCGCGCGCGTTGCGATTCAGATCGCCCGAGGCGAGGACAAATTTCACGGCTGCGGCTGCGGGGCTCATCGTCACGATGGCGCCTGGCATCTTGCCGCTTTCGGCACTGGTGTCGACCTCATAGAAGGGTTGCGGCGGACCCTGAGAAAGATCGTCGAGCTTGGTTACCACCTGCATCTGCGTCTTGCCGGCGCCGAAGCCGATGATGGCGCGGCGCAGGCGGTTGCCTTCGTCGACCTGGGTAAAGACGCCACGCAACAGCCAGCCATCGCTCGGCGGGTTGTTATCTGCGGAAATCCGCTGCGCCTGGAAGCCGGCCTTGGTCAAATCCGTGACCAGGGACGTGGCCATCAGTTCGACCAGTTCGTGGGCGGTGGAAGTCTTGTCCTGGGGCAGCACGCCCAGAGGATGGGGCAGGATCGAGAAGACCGGGCGTGACGTCACCGACGACATGATGCCTTGCGAAATGCCTTGCGACTGGATTTCGCCGGCATCGAGATCGAAATCCGCGACATAGATGACGGCCGGCCGGATCGTCGGCACCGTGCCGATATCAGTTTGATTCGTGACTTTGGCCGTGTTGCAGGCGGTGAGCAGCAGGCAGAGTCCCGCCGCCAGGCCGGTCAAACGGCCCGCCGCGAAGGCGGCAAAACAATTAGTCCCCATTGTTATCTTCCCCCGACATCCTCGATCGGCGCGTGTTCTATCCCACTCGGCGCGGACTATAGAGGAAGAAAACACTGTTAAGTATGAGGAATTGGCGCGAGCCGGTACGGAAACAATACGCCGTGCCAATTCCGCAACAGCGGGGTGCGGCTCAATCGGGGTCCGTTAACGATTGCGAAGAGAACCCTATTTTCCCCCAGACTGGTAACGGCTGACCTCGTGGCCTGCGTTCTGGGCCAGGGCGTGAAAGAAGTAAATCGACAAGAGCGAGAGGCAGCCCATGGCGGCAAAGACCGGTGTGAAATTCCCCGGAACGAGACCGGCCGTGGCGTGATGAGGGGTGAGCAGCGCCAGCAATGCGGCGCCCAGTGCCACCCCGACGCTTAGCGATAATTGCTGTGCAGCACTGGAGAGGCTCGTCGCCCGGCTCATGCGCGCCTGGGGAATGTCGGAATAGCCGATGGCATTGATGCAGGTGAATTGCAGCGAGCGGAAAAATCCGGTGACGAGCAGGAAGCCCATGATCAGCAGATGCGGCCAGCTTGGGCGAAACAGCCCATAGATCGTCAGCATCGCGGCACAGATCACCGCGTTCCAGACCAGCAGCTGGCGAAATCCAAAGCGCCGCACGATAGGCGGCGCCACCGCCTTCATGAACAGCGCGCCCAGCGCCGCGGCAAATGTTAGCGAGCCGGACTGGAAAGGCGTGAGCCCGAAACTGACCTGGAACATCAGCGGCAGCAGAAAGGGAATGCAGCCGATGGAAATCCGGAACAGGGCGCCCCCCAGGATTGAGGCGCGGAACGTGGGCAGATCGAGCAAGGTGAGATCGATCGCCGGTGCCGGATAGCTGCGCGCGTGGCGGGCGAAGAACACGAAGCAGAGGACGGAGATGGCGATGGTCGCGATCTCGATGGAGCCGGGCAGCGAACCGCGCCCGACATTGTCCAGGCCGAGTGCCATGAAACCCAGACCCACGCCGCTCAGCACCAGGCCACGAACATCCGCAGGTCCGTGATCGGGCTGGCGCTCGTTGGGGATGAGGCGCATCGCCAGTGCGATGCCCAGAATGCCGATGGGCAGGTTGATGTAAAAGATCCAGCGCCAGGAGGAATAGGTAGTGATGAAGCCGCCGATCAGGGGGCCGATGGCCGGCCCCACCAGCGCCGGCATGGTCACGTAGCTCAAAGCCTGGACAAGCTGGTGCTTCGGCACCGTGCGCAGCAGTACCAGCCGGCCGACCGGCGTCATCATGGCGCCGCCCACGCCCTGCAGAATGCGGGCCGTTATCATCTCAGGCAGATTCTGGGAGAGACCGCAGGCGAGCGAACTGAGCGTAAAGACGCCGATGGCGGCCATGAAGACATCGCGCGCGCCGAAACGATCCGCGAGCCAGCCGCTGGCCGGGATGAAGATGGCGAGGCTCATCAGATAGCAGGTCATCGCCACGTTCAGCGTCAACGGGCTCTCGTTCAGGCTGCGTGCCATGGCCGGCAACGACGTGGCAACCACCGTGGAATCGAGATTTTCCATGAACAGCGCGCAGGCGACGATCAGCGGCAAAAGGAGCGGCGGGCGGTCGGCGCGGGGCGGCAGCGTGGCGGTGGGTGAGGACATCGGACGAATCGAAGAATAGTGCCCTAATCGCCGCGCGGTGATGCTCACTCGACAAGCCGGCCTTGCGCATCGCGCAGGACGGAGCGGGCTGCTACGTGCAAGAACGGGGACATATCTCGATCGGCGGGTTGCCGATTGTTAATCCGCCCGCAAGGGCTGGAGCGCGCTAGGCCGTCTTGGCCTCATTGAGCTCAAGTTCTTCGATCATTTTCTGGCGCATCAGGAATTTCTGCACCTTGCCGGTGACGGTCATGGGGAAAGCGTCGACGAAGCGAACGATATGGGGAATTTTGTAGTGCGCGATCTGGCCGTCGCAGAACTGCACGACCTCTTGGGCGGAGAGAGTCTCGCCCTCATGTAGCCGCACCCAGGCGCAGAGTTGCTCGCCGAATTTCGAATCCGGCACGCCGAAGACCTGGACGTCGACGATCTTGGGGTGCTTGTAGAGAAACTCCTCGATCTCGCGCGGATAGATGTTCTCGCCGCCGCGGATCACCATGTCCTTTATGCGGCCGACGATGTTGCAATAGCCCTCATCGTCGATGGTGGCGAGATCGCCGGTATGCATCCAGCGCGCGGCATCAATGGCTTCGTGCGTGCGCGCTTCGTCCCCCCAATAGCCGCGCATCACCGAATAGCCGCGGGTCAACAGCTCGCCGGTGACGCCCGGCGCCACGATGCGGCCTTCAGCGCCTACAATCTTCACTTCAAGATGCGGCTGGATACGTCCGATGGTGGAGACGCGCCGCTCGATGGGATCGTCGGTCGAGCTCTGGAAGCTGACCGGACTTGTTTCCGTCATGCCATAGGCGATGGTGATCTCGCGCATGTGCATCTTGCTGGTGCAGCGCTTCATCACCTCGATGGGGCAGGGGCTGCCCGCCATGATGCCGGTGCGCAGGCTCGAGAGGTCGTATTTATCGAAATCATGGTGATCGAGGATGGCGATGAACATGGTGGGCACCCCATGCAGGCCGGTGCACCGCTCTTCCGCCACGGTCTGCAACACGGCGAGCGGATCGAAGCCTTCGCCCGGCTGCACCATGCAGGCGCGATGGGTGATGCAGGCAAGATTACCCAGCACCATGCCGAAGCAGTGATAGAGGGGAACCGGAATGCAGAGCTTGTCCTGATCCGTCAACTTCATCGCTTCCCCGATGAAGAAGCCGTTATTCAGGATGTTGTGATGGGTCAGCGTGGCACCCTTAGGGTTGCCCGTGGTGCCGCTGGTGAACTGGATATTGATGGGATCGTCGAACTGAAGTTCGCCTTGCATTTCGATGAGCCGCTTACG
>DASXQK010000116.1:0-7757 GCA_036493015.1 Dongiaceae bacterium
GCAAGTCGACCCTGGTCAATGTGCTGCTGCGTTTTTTCGATCTCGAGGCCGGGCGCATCCTGATCGATGGGCAAGACATCGCCGGCGTCACCCAGGATTCCTTGCGCGCCCATATCGCCATGGTGACCCAGGATACTTCGCTGCTGCACCGCTCGATCCGCGAGAACATCCGCTATGGCCGTCCCCAGGCCAGCGAGCGCGAGGTGATCGAGGCGGCGGAGCGCGCCCATGCGCTCGACTTTATCCAGACGCTGGAGGATTGGCAGGGCCGGCGTGGTTTCGAAGCCCATGTGGGCGAGCGTGGCGTCAAGCTATCCGGCGGCCAGCGCCAGCGCATCGCCATTGCCCGTGTGATCCTGAAGAACGCGCCGATCCTGGTGCTGGACGAGGCGACCTCGGCATTGGATTCGGAGGTTGAGGCCGCGATCCAGGAACAGCTCGACGGGCTTATGAAGGGCCGCACGGTCATCGCCATCGCGCATCGGCTCTCCACCATCGCGCGCATGGACCGGCTCGTGGTCCTGGACCAGGGCCGTATCGTGGAGCAGGGAAGCCATGCCGATCTGCTGGAGGCCAATGGCGCCTATGCCCGTCTCTGGCGCCGGCAATCGGGCGGCTTCCATGACGAGCAGGGTCATCCCAGCGATCTCCAGGATGCACTCCATATCGACCTTGCGCTGGCCGGCAAGCAGCATTAGCGGCGCTTTTGTGCGCGCTTTCAGCGCCGGCCGCCAGCTCTCAGCGCCGCCGAATAAAGGGCGATCAGCACTGCGAAATATTCATTGGGGAACAGCGCTTCCCTGGTCCATATTCCGCCCCGAACCAATTCCGCTATCCTGTCGCAATCGTGAAAACAGAAGGGCCTGAGTCATGTCCAATGCCTTGAAATTTTATATTGACGGCGCCTGGGTCGCCCCCGTGGTGGCCAAGACCATCGACGTCATCAACCCGGCGACGGAAGAAGCCTTTGCCGTCATCTCTGCCGGCTCCGCCGCCGATGTCGATCGTGCGGTGGCGGCGGCACGGGCCGCTTTCCCGGCTTTTTCCCAGACCAGCAAGGAAGAGCGGCTGAAGCTGCTGGGCCGCATCCTCGAGGTCTACAAGGCCCGCATCAAGGACATCGCCGAGGCCGTCTCCAACGAGATGGGCGCCCCCATGAGCCTGGCGCTGGGTTCGCAGGCGGGCGTCGGTGCTGCTCACCTGGGCTCCACCATCAAGACGCTGGAGGAATTCGAATTCACCCAGCAGCGCGGCGGTACCCGCGTGGTGCGCGAGGCGATCGGCGTGGTCGGCCTGATCACGCCCTGGAACTGGCCGCTGAACCAGATCGTCTGCAAGGTGGCGCCGGCGCTGGCCGCGGGTTGCACCATGGTGCTGAAGCCCAGCGAAATCGCGCCGATGAGCGGCCTCGTCTTCAGCGAAGTGATGCATGAGGCCGGCGTGCCCAAGGGCGTCTACAACATGATCAATGGCGACGGGCCTTCCGTCGGCCAGGTGATCGCGGGCCATCCCGGCGTCGACATGGTCTCGTTCACCGGTTCCACCCGTGCGGGGATCATCGTCGCCAAGACGGCGGCCGACACGGTCAAGCGCGTGGCCCAGGAACTGGGGGGCAAGTCGCCCAACATCATCCTGCACGACGCCGATTTCGAGGTGGCCGTGTCCAAGGGCGTCGAAGGCTGCTTCGGCAATAGCGGACAATCCTGCAACGCGCCGACCCGCATGCTGGTGCCGAGCGATCTGCATGACAAGGCGATGGAAGTCGCCAGGAAGACTGCCGAGAAGCACAAGGTCGGCGATCCCAAAGCCAAGGATACGGTGCTGGGCCCGGTGGTCAGCGAGATCCAGTTCAACAAGATCCAGAACCTGATCCAGGCAGGCATCGACGAGGGTGCGACGTTGGTCACCGGCGGCACCGGCCGTCCTGAGGGCCTGAACCGCGGCTACTACGTCCGCCCCACGGTCTTCGGCAATGTGACGCCGCAGATGCGCATCGCCAAAGAAGAGATCTTCGGGCCCGTACTGGCGATCATGCGCTTCGACAGCGAAGACCAGGCGATCGAGATGGCCAACGATACGGTCTATGGCCTGGCCGCCTATGTGCAGTCGAAAGACATCAACCATGCCCGCAAGATCGCGGACAAGCTGCGTGCCGGTCAGGTAAAGCTGAACTACCCGGCCTGGGACGGCTTCGCTCCCTTCGGCGGCTACAAGCAGTCGGGTAATGGCCGCGAATACGCCGAATGGGCGCTGGCGGAATTCCTCGAAGTGAAGGCGATCCTCGGTTACGGCAACGCCGCCGAATAATCGACAGCCGATCCTGACAAGATACAGGCCCGGGCGCTGCCGCCCGGGCCTGATTTGTTTCTACCGCTGACTAGTTGCTGCTCACCATCACCGGTTTGTCGAGATAAAGCTCGGGGAACATCTGCTTCAGATTGTCGATCTTTGGCTGATCGTTGAAGGCGATGTAGAGCGACTCCGGGTGGTGGATCAAATAATCCTGGTGATAATCCTCCGCCGGATAGAACGCGGTAAAGGCCGTCGTCTCTGTCACGATGGCCGCCGGGAAGGCATGGGCCGTGTTCAGTTGCGCGATATAGGCCGTCGCCACCTTCTTCTGATCGTCATTTCCGTAGAAGACCGCCGAGCGGTACTGCGTGCCGCTATCCGGGCCCTGATAGTTCAGTTCCGTCGGATTGTGGCCGACCGAGAAATAGACCTGCAGCAGCGTGCCGTAGGTAACCTGGCTGGGGTCGTATTTGATCTGGATCGATTCCGCATGCCCGGTACTGCCGGAGCTCACCATCTCATAGCCCGGATTGGGCACATGGCCGCCGGAATAGCCGGATAGCACCTGCTTCACGCCCTTTACATGCTCGAACACGCCCTGCATGCCCCAGAAGCAGCCGCCGGCCAGAACAGCGGTGGCTTCGCCGCTCTGGCTTGCGAGCGGCATATCGTCCTTGGGGGCGGGGATTTTCACCGCCGCTTCCTGGGCGAAGCCGCTATGCCAGACGAAGACGCCGATCGCCACGGCGGCGAGGCCCGACCACAACCATTTGCCGCTGCCTGGCCGGAATTTGATGCGTTGCATGACGGTCTCTCCCTTTGAACTGGTAAACTATCTGGGCGAAGCTTTACGCCCTTCCAAGACCCCCGGCAAACCACGCGTTTTCAATTTTTCTTGAGCGCCGATATAGTCGCGGGCAATGGCGATGATGCGGCTATCTGAGGCTGAAGCGGCGATTCACCGGCTGCTGACGCGCAGTGTGGAAGCCGAGAGCGTCTCGCTCGCGGGCGCCGAGGGCCGGTTCATGGCCCAGGATTTGGTCTCGCCCATCGATCTGCCGCCCCATGCAAATTCCGCCGTGGACGGTTTTGCCCTGCGTTTTGCCGATCTGCCGGCGGCAGCACCGGCGCGCCTGCGCATGATCGGCACGGTCGCTGCCGGCCGGGCCTGGGAGAGGCCGATTCAAGCCGGCGAGGCGGTGCGCATCCTGACCGGCGCGCGCCTGCCGGCCGGTGCGGATACCGTGGCGATGCAGGAGGATGGCGGGCTGGATGGCGACAGGCTGCATCTGGTGCGCCTGCCGCGCCAGGGCGCCAATATCCGTGCCCGCGGCGAAGATATCCGCTCGGGCGCGCTGGCGATTCCGGCGGGCCATCGGCTGCGGGCGCCGGAGATCGCATTGGCGGCGGCGCTGGGACAGGTATCGCTACCCGTCTTTCGTCATCTCAGCGTCGGGTTGTTCTCGACGGGTGATGAGGTCCGCGATCCCGGTACGCTTTTGCTGCCAGGGCAGATATGGGATGCCAATCGCTGGATGCTGCGCCATCTGCTGGAGCGGCTGGGTTGCCGGGTGAGCGATCATGGCATCCTGGCCGACGAAGCGCCGGGTGTGGAACAGGCCCTGCAGCAGGCCGCCCATGATCACGATTTGCTGATCACCTCGGGCGGTATCTCGGTGGGGGCCGAGGATCACGTGGGCGCGGTGATCCGCCGGCGCGGCTCGCTCGACATCTGGCGTCTGGCGATCAAGCCTGGAAAGCCGGTGGGCTTCGGCGATATCGATACCTGCCCGATCCTGGCGCTGCCGGGAAACCCGATCGCCTCCATGGTGCTGTTCCTGATGCTGGGCCGCGGCATCGTGCGGCGGCTGGCGGGCGCATCGACGGTCGAACCGCCGCGTTTGCGCCTGCCGGCAGGATTTGCCTTCGACAAGAAGCCCGGCCGGCGGGAATTCCTGACGGCCCGCATCGAGAGCGATGCTCAGGGCGTCAGCAAGGCTGTCGCGCTGGAAAAACAGGGCTCCGCGATGCTTTCCGCCGCGCCCGGCATCGAGGGTCTGATCGATCTGCCGGAGGAGTGTGAGCGGGTGTTGCCTGGCGACCTGGTGGATTTCCTGGCGCTGGATTCGCTGCTTGGTTGATGTCAGCCAACAAGCAGCGCTGCTCGCGGCACGATAACGCCATGGTGATTTGAACCAAAGCGCGCCAAGGGCCAATCCTATGGCTAGAAGCTGGCTCACCGGATTCGGGAGGATCATATGAGAATGACGAGACGGCGCATGTTGCTGGGAGCTGTCAGCCTTGCCGGCCTTGCGGTGGCGGGGCGCTTCGCCATGCGCAGCCATCCTGCCGTGGCCGACACCTATGCCGTGAGCCACACGGATGCCGAATGGCAGAAGCTGCTGAAGCCCGACCAGTATGCCGTGCTGCGCCAGGCGGCGACCGAACCCGCCGGCAGCAGCCCGCTGCTGAATGAGCACCGCAAGGGCATCTTCGCCTGCGCCGGCTGCGACCTCTCGCTCTTCTCCTCGGACACGAAGTTCGAGAGCGGCACCGGCTGGCCGAGCTTCTGGAAACCGCTGGATGGCGCGGTAAAGACGGAGAGCGATACCAGCTTCCTCATGGATCGCACTGAAGTGCATTGCGCACGTTGCGGCGGGCATCTGGGCCACGTCTTCGATGACGGGCCGCAACCCACGGGTCTGCGCTATTGCATGAACGGGCTGGCGCTGGTCTTCCACCCCACCCAGGCCTGATCGCTGCCGGCACTGGATGGCAAATCGCCGCAGGTTCTTCCTCGGCGTTATGAAGCAAGCTATATAACGCCCTCGGTCGGACGCTGATGCCAACGGGGGTTCATATTGCCGGAGCTTCATGATTTTCGCCGCCGGATCGACGCCATCGATGACCGGATCCTCGGCTTGCTGGGGGAGCGGTTCGCCGTCATCCGCGAGGTTGCCGCTTTCAAGGCGCCGCGCGGCATTCCCGCGGTGATCCCGGAACGGGTCAAGGAAGTGTGCGAGCGCTGCGCGGCCTTGGCCCCGTCTCATGGCCTTGAGCCCGAATTCCTACGCCGCCTCTATACCCTGATCATTGACGAGGCCTGCCGGCAGGAAAACAGGCTGATGGCCGGACCTGGAAGCGCCGACGGGACCTGATCCAATCGGTTTGGCTACCAGTCCTGTGATAGGCACCGCCTATCACATCATTTGAATTAACAATTTTAACCTATCAAGATGGGTTGCTATTTATAAGGAGAGGCAGGGAACCTAAGCCCTTCGCCCCCGGAGAGTAATGCCGGCCACCCGCGCCGCCGGGCTGAGGATCAATAGTGCTGCGAGCGCGAACAGGCCGGCTTTCATCGCCAAATCGTTACGGCTTGACTCCAGCGGCGTCGAGTACCGCTTCCACGTCGCTCACCCAGACCAGTTTCTGGCTCTTGAGATTCTCCAGCACGCGGCGGAGCGACGCCGCCCCGTTGGGCGTGCCGAAGACGAAGGGATGGATGCCGATCACCAGCACGACGGCTTCCCCGCTGGGATCGGCTTCCGCTTCGCGCACCAGCTCCGTGATGTATTCGATCCAGAGTTTCTCCATATCGCCGGGCTCCTTGGAGCGCTGGAGATACTGGCCCATATCGACGGTCGTGACGGGGTAGGGAATCATCACCAGTGGTCCCGATTTGGTCTTGAGCTGCGAGAGCGTATCGGAATCCATGCCATCGAGCGTGTAGGTCACGCCCTTGGCGGTGATGGCGCTGAAGGTATCCGCATTGGGATAGACGCTCGGGCTCTGCCAGCCGCTCGGGCGCTTGCCGGTATCCTTTTCCAGCAGGTCCAGCGTCTTGGCGATATACGCCTCCTGCGCTGCCATGCCCTGGCCCAGCGGCAGCAGCTGCGTCGAGTTGTTCATGCCATGGGCGACGATGGGTGCATTGGGCGCCAGCGCGCGAAGGCGTTTCCAGACATCGGGGCGCTCGCCAGGAAACAGCGCATTGAGCGCGATGCTGAGCGGCAGACCCTCTTCCTTGAAGACGGCTGCTACCCGCTCCACGCCGAAATTTATGGCGTATTCGCGAAAGGATTCATCGACCACGTCCGGCGTCCGGCTGGCGGTGTCAGGCCGGAAGTTCGGCCCCTGACCATGACCCCATACTTCGACGTCGAAGATGAAGCAGACGGCGACCTTCTTGCCGCCGGGCCAGGACTGGACATGGATGGGCTCGCGCGGAAGCCCGGTGATCCAGTCGGTACTGCTCGGCACATCGGCGGCAAGGGCCGCACCGGAAAACGTGGCCGCGAGCAATGCGCCCGCCAGCCATCCGCGAAAACCCTGCACTGGACACCCCCGTTTGCGCTCACGGGTGCCGCGCGCCAACCGGGCGCGGCCCCGTGGGAACACTATCCCGCGGGGCCACGCGTGGCGAGCGTTACCGGAACAGCGCGAGCGCGTAATTCTGCTCACGCGGCTTTCTTGCGTCCCGGCTCGGTGGCAAACTCACGGCGGATGCAACTGCGGAGCCTGCCATGCCCGACTATAGTGAGCGCCACGTCGTCGTCACCGGCGGCACCGGCGCGCTCGGAATTGCCGTCGTCACGGGCCTGCTGGAGGCCGGCGCCATCTGCCACATTCCTTACCGCAACGAGAGCGAGCTCGCCCGCTTCGCCAAGGTGGACAAGGCACGTCTCAAGTTTCTGTCCGTCGCCGATCTGGCCGATGAAGCGGCGGTAACGAAGCTCTATGCAGATCTGCCTGGCTTATGGGCCTCCATCCATATCGCCGGCGGCTTTGCTTTCGCGCCCATCGCCGACAGCCCAAAGACGCTGCTGATAGAGCAGCTGAACATGAATTTCGTCAGTTGCTATCTCTGCTGCCGGGCGGCGGTTGCCCGCATGGCCGGCGGCAAGGGTGGCGGGCGCATCGTCAATATCGCTGCCCGCGCGGCACAGGAATGGCGCCTTGGCGCAAAAACGACGGCCTATGCGGCCAGCAAGGCGGCGGTCGCGGCCTTGTCGGCGGCTCTCGCCGAGGAAGTTGCGGGGCAGGGCATTCTGGTGAATGCCGTGGCACCTTCCATCATGGATACGCCCGCCAATCGCAGCGACATGCCGAAGGCCGATTTCGCCAAATGGCCCAAGGTCGAAGAGGTGGCAGCGACGATCTTGTTCCTCGCCTCGCCGGAGAACAGGGTTACCCGCGGCGCCTTCGTGCCGGTCTACGGGCAGAGTTGACGGCCCAAAGGGCTGTCATCCCCGGGGCGGCCGATGGGACGAGCCCGGGGATCCACGACTTGATAGCGAAGGCAGAAAGATGGATGGCCGGGTCAAGCCCGGCCATGACGGCTGTTGTCAGGTCAATGCGTCGCTCTCGCGGCCTAGCTGATCTCCAGCACCAGTTCCGTCGGGCCGCCTGTTGCGTTGATGGTCCAGCCCTCGACCGGCAGGTCGAAGGGGCAGGAGGAGACG
>DASXQK010000117.1:0-3253 GCA_036493015.1 Dongiaceae bacterium
CTATAGCCGGGACGAGGCGAAGATAACCCTGATCCAGGTGCCCGATCGCCCGGGGGTCGCGGCCTCGATTTTCGGCCCGCTCGCCGAGGCGAATATCAATGTCGACATGATCGTGCAGAACACCTCGGAGCGCGGCGATACTACGGACCTCACCTTCACCGTCACCAAGGCCGATCTCGAGCGCGCCAACAAGGTTTTGCACGATCGCCATGGCGACCTGAAATTCGCCGCGTTGCAGTCCGATCCCAATGTGGTCAAGGTTTCTGTCATCGGGGTCGGGATGCGCAGCCATGCCGGCATCGCCCAGCGCATGTTCCGCGCGCTGGCCGAGAAGGGCATCAACATCCAGGTGATCTCCACATCCGAGATCAAGATCAGCGTGCTGATCGCCGAGGAATACACCGAACTCGCCGTGCGCAGCCTGCATACCGCCTATGGACTCGACGCCCAGTAAGGACAATCTGCGGGAGAGGGCAGCACGCGCCCATCTCGACAAGCTCTGGCGCCGGGGCACGGAATTCCTCGGCTGCCGGCTCGCCATCCTTGGCGGTGCGATGACCTGGGTTTCCGATCGGCACCTCGTCTCCGCCATCTCCAATGGCGGCGGCTTCGGCGTCATCGCCTCGGGCTCCATGTCGCCCGACCTGTTGTCGAAGGAGATTGCCGCCACGGCGGCTCTCACCCGCCAGCCCTTTGGCGTGAACCTGATCACGCTGCATCCCCAGCTCAACGAGCTGATCGATATCTGCCTGCGGCACAGGGTGAGCCACATCGTGCTCGCCGGCGGCCTGCCGCCCGGTGGTGCTATCCAGCGGGTCAAGAATGGCGGCGCCAAACTGGTCTGCTTCGCGCCCGCTTTGGTGCTGGCCAAGAAGCTGGTGCGCTCCGGCGCGGATGCGCTGATCATCGAGGGCATGGAGGCGGGCGGTCACATCGGGCCGGTCACGACCTCGGTGCTGGCGCAGGAGATTCTGCCGGAAGTCCCTGACGTTCCGATTTTCGTTGCCGGCGGCATCGGGCGCGGCGAAGCGATCGTGGGCTATCTGGAGATGGGTGCGGCGGGCGTGCAACTCGGCACCCGCTTCGTCTGCGCCACGGAATCGATTGCCCACCCCAAGTTCAAGCGGGCTTTCATCCGCGCTTCGGCGCGCGATGCCGTACCCTCGATCCAGCTCGACCCCCGATTTCCGGTGATTCCCGTGCGCGCCATCGCCAATTCGGCGACGCGCCGCTTCCAGGAAGCGCAGCGCGTGGTCATCGACAAGTTCAACCGCGGCGAATACGACCAGAAGGCCGCTTCACTGGAGATCGAGCATTTCTGGGCCGGCGCGCTGCGTCGCGCCGTCATCGACGGCGATGTAGAGAACGGCTCGCTGATGGCGGGCCAGAGCGTGGGCATGGTGACAAGCGAACAGAATACGGCCACGATTCTCGATGAGCTGGTCGGCCAGGCGATCCGCGCACTCGCGGCGCGCCAGGCGCGGGCGGGAGTGCCAGCAAGCAGCGTGAGCGTCACCGCTGGGGCCGCCGACTGATGAGCGCCGGGGGCGTCGCCACCACCGGCGCCAGGTTGTTGTTGCGGCGCCTGCGCAGTCTGATGGCCGAGGGCGGCAGCGCCGAACAGCGCCTGCAGCAGATCGTGCGCACCATCGCCGCCGACATGGTGGCGGAAGTCTGCTCGGCCTATGTCATGCGCCCGGGCGAGGTGCTGGAACTCTTCGCCACCGAAGGGTTGAAGGCCGAGGCCATCCACCGCACCAGGCTGCGCGTCGGCGAAGGCCTGGTGGGCGATATCGCAAGCCACGCCCGCCCGCTGGCATTGGCCGACGCCCAAGCCCATCCCAACTTCGCCTACCGGCCGGAAACGGGCGAGGAGATCTACAAATCCCTGATGGGTGTGCCGATACTGCGCGGCGGGCGGGTGATCGGCGTGCTCGTCGTGCAGAACCGCAAGGCGCGCAACTACAGCGAGGAGGAAATCGAGGCGCTGGAGACCATCGCCATGGTTCTGGCCGAACTGGTGGCCAGCGGCGAATTGGTGCCACGCAGCGAGACGCGGCCGACCGAGGGCATCGGCCTTTTGCCCATGCGGTTGGATGGCATCGTGCTTTGTGCGGGCCTCGCCATCGGCCGCGCCGTGCTTCACAAGCCGCGCCCGACCTTGATGGAGATCGTTGCCGAGAATCCGGCGAGCGAGCGCGAGCGGCTGCATTTCGCGCTGGCCGGCCTCAATCGCTCGCTCGAGGATCTGCTGGCCCGCGACGATTTCGCTTCCGACGGCGAGCCGCGCGACATCCTCGAAGCCTATCGCATGTTCGCCCAGGATCGCGGCTGGCGCGAACGGCTGAACGAGGCGATCACCGGCGGTCTCACGGCTGAAGGTGCTGTGCTCAAGGTGCAGAACGACGCCAAGGCGCGCATGGCCCAGGTGGTCGATCCCTATCTGCGCGAGCGCCTGGCCGATTTCGACAACATGGCTGACCGCCTGCTGCGCCATTTGACAGGCGAGGCGGCGACGCTGGCGCTGCCGGAAAAAGCCGTGCTGATTGCCCGCAACCTGGGCCCCGCCGAGTTGCTGGAGTTTGAGCGCAAGAAGCTGCGCGCCGTGGTGCTGGAAGAGGGCTCGTCTACAGCCCATGTCGCCATCGTCGCCCGCGCGCTGGATCTGCCGGTGCTGGGGCGCGTCGAAGGTGCTTTGACCCGCATCGAAGCCGGCGACCGGCTGATCGTCGATGCGGACAATGGCCAGCTCTTCGTCAGGCCAGGCGAGGACATCGAAGAAAAGGTGCGGGAGAGCATGGTGCTGAAGGCGCAGCGCCGCGCCAGCTTCGCCAGCCAGCGTGACCTGCCGGCGGTAAGCCGCGACGGGGTCGCCATCTCGCTCTCCATCAATGCCGGCCTGCTGATCGACATGCAGCATCTGGAGCCGAGCGGGGCCGAAGGGGTCGGCCTCTATCGCACCGAAATCGCCTTCATGGTGCGCGACAGTTTTCCCGATGTCGGTCAGCAGACGGAATTCTACCGGCGCATCTACGAGCAGGCGGGCGATCGGCCCATTGTCTTCCGCACGCTGGATGTCGGCGGCGACAAGGTGCTGCCCTATTGGCCGCGCGAGGGCGAGGAGAATCCCGCACTGGGCTGGCGGGCGCTGCGCATCGGTCTCGATCTGCCGAATCTGCTGCGCCAGCAGCTGCGCGCCATGATGGCGGCGGCAGTGGATCGGCCGCTGCGAATCATGTTTCCCATGATCGCC
>DASXQK010000118.1:0-3058 GCA_036493015.1 Dongiaceae bacterium
CTCGGCGACGATGCAAAGGCGGTCTTCGCCGCCGCCGATGCCGTACTGGATTTCACCACCCCTGAAGCAACCCTGGCCCACGCCAAACTCGCAGCATCCTCCGGCACCGCGCATATCATCGGCACGACGGGCATCGAGGCCGCCGGCCGCAAGGGGCTGGCCAGTGCCGCAAAGAAGGCGCCGATCGTCTTCGCGCCCAATATGAGCCTCGGCGTCAATCTTCTGGCCGAATTGGTGAGCCAGGTGGCGCGCGCGCTGGATCCTTCCTGGGATATCGAAATCGTCGAGATGCATCATCATCACAAGGTCGATGCGCCTTCCGGCACGGCGCTGCTGTTCGGACGTGCGGCGGCCGCGGGACGCAGTATCGATCTGGAGAAATCCGCCGAGCGTGGGCGCGATGGAATCACCGGCGCACGCAAGAAAGGCTCGATCGGGTTTTCCGCGCTACGTGGCGGCGATGTGGTGGGCGAGCATACGGTCATCTTTGCCGGCGAGGGCGAGCGCATCGAACTGGCGCATAAGGCAACCAGCCGCGAGATCTTCGCGCGCGGCGCTTTTGCCGCGGCGCGCTGGGCCGCGGGCCGCAAGCCCGGCCTCTATTCCATGAAGGATGTGCTGGGGCTTTAGCGCCGTCTTAGCTTTAAGCGCTGAACCGCCAGGCCCAACAGGATCAGACCCATGGCCGCAAACGCGCTACCCGGCAGGCGCTCGGCCATGCCGAAGCGGCCATAGACGACGCTGAAGGGCGGCACGAGAAAATTATTCATCGAGGCGAAGCCGGCACCGGCCCGCGAGAGGATTCCAAAGAACAGCACGAGGCCAAGACCGGTGCAGAGCACGCCCAGGGTTACTACCGCGGCAATCGAACCGGCGCTGGGTGCGAGCGTCCAGGGCGGATCGATGATGGATGCGGCGATCAACCCGAGGGGTGCGGCCACCAGCAGCATCGCGCCGCTGGCGCTTTCGGCCGGCATGGGCGGCAGGCCGCGGCCGGCGAGCGCCGAACTGGCATAGCAGATCGTCGCCACGAGGATCGCGAGCTCGCCGGCGAAACTGCTGCTGAATCCGCTGCCAAGATCGCTGATCGCCGAGGGGCCGATCAGCACGAGCGTGCCGATGATGCCCAGGATCACGCCCATCGATTTGCCGACGGTCAGCGGCTCGTCCGGCAGGCGGAAATGGGCCACCACCACCACCATCATCGGCACCATGGCCATCAGGATGGCGGCGACACCGCTGGGCACCCTGACCTCGCCCCAGCTGATCAGGCCGAAGGGAACGATGTTGCCGACAATGCCGATATAGCCGAGCCGCAACCAGGTGGATCGCCCGCGCGGCAGCCGCGTGCCTCGGATCTGCATATAGACGAGTAACGCAATCGCGCCGAGGCCGATGCGGCCGCTGGCGACCCAGAGCGGCGGCAATGTGGTGACGCCGATCTTGATGAGCGGAAACGACCAGCCCCACAGGGCCGAGAGAAACAGCAACAGCAGGTAATCCCGGCCGCTGGCCGCGCGCGCGGCGGGCTTCGTCGCGACGAGTTCCGCCGCCGGGGCGTGCGCCGTCATCGAGGGTCGATGCTCAGCCGGCCGCCGGGGTTGCGATACCGCGCTTGGCACCAGCCAAGGCTGTGCGCAGCGCCCGCGCCAGTTCATGGCGCTCGGGTGGCGACAGGAAGCGGCCGATGGTCAGCCGCTTGCCATGAGAGGTCAGTGAAAGCTGGCTCTCATGCTGCGGCGGCTCGTCCATCTCCACCCGCAGCCAATAAGGCTGGAAGCTCCAGGACTGCACCCGGCCTCGCGGATCGCGCCGCTCGATGGTGACGATATCGGGCGTCATGCGAATGCGCTCCTGCAGCCGCGCGGCGCGATAGTTGAGGCGGAAGAAAAGATAGAACAGCAGCCATTCGGCGCCACAGAAACCGAAGATCGGCCAGGCGCCCAGCGCGATGAAACTGGCGCCGAAGGCAAAGCCGATCACCCCGGCCGTTCCCATCAGGATGGCGAAGCCCCGCGGGCTCAGGCTGCGATAGGGGGTGAGCACGGCGTCGAACAGCAACGGTTCGCTGCCGGCTTCGTTCATGATCTCGCTCATGACCCGAAATATAGGCTCCGGTTCGGTCAACCGCTAGACGGGGTGAGGCGAAGCCCGCAGACTGCAGCACCATGAAACCTGCCGACGTCGTCGAATTTTTCAACCGCCTCGCCGCCGCCAATCCCGATCCCCGCGGCGAGCTGCAATACATCAACCCCTATACGCTGCTGGTCGCCGTGGTGCTCTCGGCGCAGGCGACCGATGCCAGCGTGAACCGGGCAACCGAACCGCTGTTCAAATTTGTCGATACACCGGCCAAGATGCTGAAGCTGGGTGAGACGAAGCTGAAGGAGCATGTGCGCACCATCGGCCTCTACAACACCAAGGCCAAAAACATCATCCGCCTCAGCCAGATCCTGATCGATCAATATGGCGGCGAGGTGCCGGCCGATCGCGACATTCTCCAGACCTTGCCGGGCGTCGGGCGCAAGACGGCCAATGTCGTGCTCAACATCGTCTTTCGCCATCCGACCATGGCGGTGGATACCCACATCTTCCGGGTCTGCAACCGCACGGGGCTGGCAGCGGGCACCACGCCGGACAAGGTCGAGCAGAAGCTGGAAAAGGTGGTGCCGGAAAACCGTAAGCTCAATGCCCATCACTGGCTGATCCTGCATGGGCGTTATATCTGCAAGGCGCGCAAACCGGATTGCCCCGTCTGCATCGTGCGCGATCTCTGCCGCTACAAGGCGAAGACGATCGTTAGTGTCGATGACGGCGCGGACACGGTCACCCCCACCCCAACCCGCCCCCGTCAGGTTCGCGCGCCTGTTCGGCGCACTAGGGGGCGGGGGAAGTAGAGGAAGCGCGCAATTCTTTCATCCCACTGTCTTCTGACGCGATTGGGCGAACTGGTCGATGCAGGCGGACAGGGGATCGCCGGTGATCTTCGGCGCGCGGGCTTCGGCATGGGCGACCGTCAGTCGCTCATGATCAGGATAGAGATAGATATCCAGCACGC
>DASXQK010000119.1:0-3131 GCA_036493015.1 Dongiaceae bacterium
GCAGCTTCAGCTTGTTCTGGATGCCCAGCAGCCCCGCGGCCAGCGTGCCTGCCGCCGAGAGATAGGGATTGGCCATGGCGGAAGCGCCGCGCATTTCATGGTGGGTGGCCGAATCGCCTGTCGCCTTGGTGCGCACCAGCGCCGAACGGTCTTCGATGCCCCAGCTGATATTGGAGGGCGCGAAGGTATGCGGCTTGATGCGGTGATAGCAATTGGGCGTCGGCCCGATAAGCGCCATCAGCGCCGGCGCATGTTTCAGGATCCCGGCAGCGAACTGCCGCGCCTCGGCCGATAGCCCGTCTTTGTCGGATGCATCGAGGAAGGCGTTCTTGCCGGTCTTGCGGTCGATCAGGCTGATATGGAAGTGGCAACCGGAGCCCGCTGTTGTCGCCGATGGCTTCGACATGAATGTGGCGAGATAGCCCTCCAGATGCGCCACCTCCTTCACCGTATTGCGGAAGGTAAAGGCCTTGTCCGCCGCCTCGATGCCGATGCCCGGGCCATAGACGATTTCGAACTGGGAGGCTGCGTATTCGCAGTTATGGGTGATCACGTCGATGCCGACGCCGATCAGGTTGCGCACGATCGCCTCGGCCACCGGCGCCCAGGTGTTGCGCGTGGTGTTGAAGATATGCACGCCGCCGAACAACGGCACATGCGTGTCCCGGGTCAGCACATAGAACTCGTATTCATGACCCATCATCACGTCATAGCCCATGGAGGCTGCCGTCTCGAGCAGGCTCTTCAGCACATGGCGCGGGGCAGCCTTGATCGGCGAACCGTCCTTGAAATGGACGTCGCAGACCACCTTCGCCGTATTGGTCTTCCAGGGTATCCGGCGCAGGCTGGAGAAATCCGGGAACAGGTTGGAATCGCCGTAATTGATCTCCTCGTTCAGCCCCGTGCCGGAGATCACGTTGGAAGCGGTATCGAGCCCGAGGATGCCGCCATACATGTTGAGGCCCTTGCGCGCATAACCCTCCACTGCCGGCAGCGGCACCATCTTGGAGCGCGAGATGCCATGCAGATCGGGCAACTCGAAGCGCAGGAATTCGATCCCATCGCTCTTCAGCTTGGCGATCGTCTGGGCAATGTCGTCCTTGGCTTTAGCCATGAAAATCCCCGCGTGAGAGGCCGATCCGGGCCGGAAGCTAGCGCGACAATTCTTGCGGCTTCAACAGAATTGTTGTCACTTGCAACGCTGTCTTGCGGCACGGTTTGCGCCCATGGGGAGATAAGCGATGCGCCTTAAGGGAAAACGCGCCTTCATCAGCGGGGCGGGAAGCGGTATCGGCGAGGCGACGGCGCTGAAATTCGCCGCCGAGGGCGCGCGCATCATCGCCGGCGACATCCGCCGCGAGGCTGCGGAAGCGATCGCTCGCAAAATTTCAAACGCCGGTGGCGAGGCTGTCGCGGTGACCGGCGACATCGCCGATCTTGCCGCCTGTCAGGCGATGATCGGCAAGGGTGTTGCGGCACTCGGCGGCCTCGACATCATGTTCAACAATGCCGGGATCGTGCTGGCCGACGACAAAGGGCCGGTCGATACGCCGCTCGCGATCTGGGACAAGACCATCGCCGTCAATCTGACCGGCGTATTCCTCGCCTGCAAATTCGGCATCCCCCATCTGCTGAAGGCGGGCGGCGGTGCTGTCGTGAACAACGCTTCGGTGGTGGCGCTGGTTGGTTCGGCCTATCCGCAACTGGCCTATACGGCCGCCAAGGGCGGCGTGCTGTCGATGACCCGCGAGCTTGCGATCATGTATGCACGCAAGAAACTGCGCTTCAACGCAGTGTGTCCCGGTCCTGTGAACACCACCATGGTGAAGGCCTTCATCACGGAAGAAGCAAATTGGGAATCGCGCCGGCCTTATATGCCCATGGGCCGGATCGGAACCGTCGAAGAAATCGCAAACCTCGTCGCCTTCCTTGCCTCCGACGAGGCCTCCTACATCACCGGTGCCGCCTATGCGGCCGATGGCGGCATTTCCGCCGCCTATGTCGTTGGCGATGAGGAAGCCTCGTAGAAACGCAGGTCCCCAGCCTCTGCTAGTCGCGGGCCTTGTTCTTGTCCTTGCCGGATTCCTTGCTGCCGGGGCCCTTGCGGTAAAGCGAGGGATCTTCGCCATGGCTGTGGGACTTGCCGGTGCGCTCGGCATCCTGCAACTCTTCACGCTCGGTTCCCTCCATCGCCTTCTTCGCGGCATTGGCCTGGCCGGTCACATCACCGCTTCTGGCGAAGTCGGTCTGGCTGTGGTCATAGGCGGCGGCCGCACTGCGGCTGCCCTCGCCCTCGTTCTGGCCGCGCGGCGTCTTCTTCAATTCGTCCTCGGCCTTGGACCAGCCGCTATCACCCTGTTTGCGGGGTGCCGATTGTTTCTTCGTCGCTGTCATCTTGAACCTCCTCGAATGCTGCGTTCACCCTTGGCCCGGCATCACTGCCGGGCCGGCACTAGGGAAACCGGTCCGCATCGGATTTGTTGCAACGCGAGGGCAAAACGTCACAGGAACGTTGGCCGGCGTTTTAGCCACGGGTTGGAAATATCACGCCGGTAAACTAGCCAGGGTTAACGATCCCATGCAGGCGATGGTTAAGGGGCGCCAGCGCCGCCTGGGCATCGCGGTAGATGGCGAAAAGCCTGTCGTACAGGGCATGACGCTCCGCATCGGGCTGGCAGCGGTCAAGCACCGAAACGCATTCTTTCACCGCGGCCTGGGGATCGGCATAAAAACCGACGCCGATTCCCGCCACCAGGGCCGCGCCGAAGGAAGCATCGCCATTGCCCGGCCGTTCCACCGTCAGACCCGTCACGTCGGCAATGATCTGGCGCCAAGTAGCGCTGCGCGCGCCGCCTCCCATCAGCTTGATGACACCGAAGGAAAGCCCGACCTCCTCAGCCCCGCGCAGCAGATCGCGAATCGAATAGGCAATGCCTTCATAGAGGGCGCGGGCGAAATGCGGCCGATTGTGGCGCATGGTCATGCCGATGAAATCGCCGCGCAGCAGCGGATCCCAATAGGGCGCGCGCTCGCCCAGCAAATAAGGATGAAAGATCAGGCCATCGGCGCCCGGCGCAATCGTGCCGGCGAGTCTGTCCATCTCGGCAAACGCAGCCTTGCCGGCTTCCTCG
>DASXQK010000120.1:0-3248 GCA_036493015.1 Dongiaceae bacterium
TGGCAGGATGCCTGCGATGGCTGGACCACGACCCAGGAATCGCAGATGAAATTCTTCTACCAGGACGGCAAGACTGTCGATCTCGGCTGGAAGCTGAACTCGTGGGAATCCAAGGACGGCCTGCGCTACCGTTTTTTTGTCGACAACACGACCGATGGCAAACCTACTTCCGAATACAAGGGTGATGCGAAACTCGACGGCGCGGATAAAGGCGGCACGGCACAATTCACCTCGCCAAAATCCGAATCGATCAAGCTTCCCGCCGGCACTCTGTTTCCCACCGGCCACACCATCACGTTGCTGAACCACCTGAAAGTCGGCGACCGGCTGCTCTATGCCACGGTCTTCGATGGGACCGACGATGGCGGGCCGTTCGATATCAGCGCGGTGCTGGCGGCAACACCGGAACCCGACCCGGCGCTGGCGACGCTTTCGCCGCTGCTGGCCAAGGGGCCGGTCTATCGTGTGGGGCTCGCCTTCTTTGCGCCGGGCGGCAAGCAATCGACGCCGGAGCATGAACAAACGCTCAGCGTCTATGCCAATGGCATCGTCAGCCGGATATCGCTCAACTACGGCAGCTTCAGCGTCGACGGGGTTTTGATGAAGGTGGAGGGGCTGCCGGCAGGGGGCTGCTGACCCAGCCGCGCCCCTTGCGGATGGCGGCATTGCCCAGCCTCTCGCGCAGCTCGTCCATCACGCGTTCCACCGCCGCCTTCTGGGCTGCATCGGCATCCAGCAGATCGGGTTGAGCCTCGGGTCCCGCCGGTGCCAGATCGGCAGCACCGATGCCGATCAGGCGATACCGGCGCCCGGTCGCCTCGGCTTCCAGCAGCGGTGCCGCCGCCTGATAGATCATTTCGGCAAGCTGGGTCGGGCGCGGCAGCCGCTTGGAGCGGGTCAGGGTTTTGAAATCGGCCGTCTTCAATTTCAAATGCACGCTGTGGCCGGCGAGCTCGTTGCGCTTCATGCGCCGCGAGACTTTCTCACAGAGCGGCCAGAGCTCGGCCGCCAGCAGATCGCCTTCGGCGATGTCCTCATCGAAGGTCGTCTCGGCTGAGATGCTCTTTATCTCGCCGTCGGGATCGACGCGGCGCTCATCCAGTCCACGCGAGAAGCGGTGGAGACGCCGGCCGATAGCGCCATATCGGGCCACCAGCAGCGCCTCGTCGCGCTCGCGCAAATTCGCCACCGTGGTGATGCCGTCGGCTGCAAGGCGTGCCTGCAGGGCCTTGCCCACTCCCCAGATCAGGCTGACGGATTTCGGCCCCAGGAAGGATTGCGCATCGCCTTCGCCGATCACGGCAAAGCCGCGTGGCTTGTCGAGGTCGGAAGCGATCTTGGCGAGGAACTTGTTGTAGCTGAGGCCGATGGAGACGGTGACGCCGATGCGCTGCTCGATATCGAGCGCGAGCTTGGCAAGGGAGCGCGCCGCGCTGCCGTGATGCAGCTGCTCGGTGCCGCCGAGATCGAGGAAGGCCTCGTCGATCGAGAGCGGTTCGACCAGCGGGGTGAGTGCCCGCATCATCTCGCGGATCTCGCCTCCCACCCGCGAATACTTTGCCATATCCGGCTTGACCACCCGGGCATGGGGACAGGCGGCCAGCGCCTTGAACATCGGCATGGCGGAACGCACGCCATAAATGCGCGCGACATAACAGGCGGCCAGAACCACGCCGCGGTGGCGGCCGCCGACAATGGTGGGCTGGTCGCGCAAACTGGGATCGTCGCGCTTTTCCACGCTGGCATAGAAGGCATCGCAATCGATATGCGCGATTGTCAGTTTTTCCAGCTCCGGATGGGCGATGAGGCGCGGCGAGCCGCAACTGGCACAGCGCACCGGCCGCTCGGCCACGATCGCCAGGCAATCGCGGCATAGCGCGCTCATTTGGGTTCGCTGGGGATTTCGCCCGGCGTCCAGAGCCAGGCGGCCCCGCGCACGCCGCTGGAATCGCCATGGCGCGGCGGCACGATTCGCGTTGCCACATGATCGGAGAAGATGAAGGGGCGCATCAGGCCCGGCAGATTGACATAAAGCCGCTTGATGTTGGAGAGGCCGCCGCCCAGCACGATGATCTGGGGATCGACGATGTTGACGACATGGGCGAGGCCACGGGCCAGCCGCTCTTCGTAGCGCGCCATTGTCGCCAGCGCATTTTCATTACCCGCCTCGGCGGCGGCGACAATTCCCGCGGCATTGTGGGTCTCGCCGGTGACGCGCAGATGATCGCGCGCCATGCTGGGCCCGGCGAGCCAGGTCTCGATGCAGCCATGCTGGCCGCAGAAACAGGCGGGACCGGGCCGCTCGTCATCCTTGGGCCAGGGCAGGGGGTTGTGGCCCCATTCGCCGGAAATCGCATTGGCGCCTGTCAGCGGCCGGCCGTTGATTACGATGCCGCCGCCCACGCCGGTGCCGAGGATGACACCGAAGACGATCGGCACGCCGGCGGCGGCCCCGTCGCTTGCTTCCGACACGGCAAAGCAGTTGGCATCGTTGGCGACCTTGATCGGGCGCTGCAATGCTGCCGCGAGGTCCTTGTCGAAGGGATGGCCGATCAGCCAGGTGGAATTGGCGCCTTGCACCAGTCCCGTTCCGGGTGAAATACCGCCGGGCATGCCAAGCCCCACCGGCGAGGGGCCGATCTCGGCCTCGGCTTCGATTTCGGCCACAAGCGCGGCCACGGTCGCGATGGTCTTGTTATAGTCGCCTTGGGGAGCGGGATGACGCTTGCGGGCACGGATGACCCCGCTATCGTCCAGGGCAATCGCCTCGATCTTCGTCCCGCCCAAATCGACGCCAATTCGCATGCGAGAATCCTACTAAATTCGAGACTTGGCGCCCGCAGTTACGAATTGTTTACCATTGCGGGCTACGGCTTGTACGATGATTAAACACGGGCCCGCCCCAGCGTTCGGGTGGACCTTGCGGGAGGAAGACTGGCACCGGTCTTGGCGCGCGCACAGGCACCAAAAAAGGTGCTCATCGTTGAGGATAACGAACTCAACATGAAGCTCTTCCACGATCTGATCGAGGCCTGCGGCCACGAGATCCTGGAAACCCGCGACGGAATCGAGGCGCTAAAACTGGCACGCCTGCATCGCCCCGATCTCATCCTGATGGATATCCAGTTGCCCGAGGTCTCGGGCCTGGAGGTCACCCGCTGGCTGAAGGAAGACGACGATCTTCGCAGCATCCCGGTAATCGCCGTCACCGCCTTTGCCATGAAGGGCGATGAGGAGAAGATCCGCAG
>DASXQK010000121.1:0-16203 GCA_036493015.1 Dongiaceae bacterium
TTGGCCATCTCGGCGGCGTTGGCCTGGCCCTCGGGATCGTGGATTGCGCGGAACAGCTGGTAGAGCTTGCGTGCGATATTGGCGTTCTTGGCCAGCGCCTCTTCCATATAAATCTGGCTGAAGGCGGCGCCCGCCTGGCGCAGGTATTTGGCATAGGCGCGCAACACGCTGACCTTGCGCCAATCCAGCCGCGCGCGCAGCACCAGGCGATTGAATCTGTCATCCTCCATCTCGCCGGCGAGGATGCGGGCATAGGCCTCGTGGAACACATCCTTGACGGTGGAGATGTCGATCTCGCCGCCCTCGGCGGTCTCCATGCGGAAATCATGCAGCCAGACCGGTGATGTTGCCGCCGCCGGGAATATCTGGAAGGGCATCTCCGACAATACGCGCAGGCCCATATGTTCCAATGTGGGCAGCACATCCGACAAAGTGAGCTGGCCGCCCGCGGCGTAGAGCTTGAGGCGCAACTCATTGGCCGGCGATTCGATCGGGCGGTAGAGATTGATGGCCAGGCGCCCTTGGGTCAGCGCCTCTTCCGCCCGCTCCATGTCGAAGACGGCAGTCTCGGCGGGAAAGCGCTCGCGATAGCCCAGCGGAAATGCCGAGGCGTAGCGGCGGAATTTGCCGAGTCCGCGCTCCTCGCCATGGACATCGATCAGCGCCTCTTCGAAGCGGTCGGTCCAGGAACGGCCGGCCTCCACGAGCCGGGCTTCAAGATCCGCCTGGTCGACCTCGGGAATGGCGCCAGGCGTGGTTTCGATCACGATATGCAGGCGCGCCAGGCTGGCGTCGGTAACCTGCGTGTAGAAAGCCGAGACCTTGCCGCCATAGGCCTGCGCCAGGATGTCCTGCATGCGCAGGCGCAGCTCGGTGGTCAGGCGGTCGCGCGGCAGATAGACGAGGCAGGAAACAAAACGCTCGAAGGGGTCGCGCCGGCTGAAGAGCGCGATGCGCTGGCGTTCCTGCAGATGCAGGATGCCGAGCGCGGTCTCGAACAGCTCGTCCGGCGACATCTGGAACAATTCGTCGCGCGGGAAACTGTCCAGGATATGGATCAGCGCCTTGCCGTCATGGCTGGCGGGGTCGAATTGAGCCCGCGCGATGCATTCCTCGACCTTTCGGCGCAGCAGCGGAATATCACGCGGGCTGCGGGCATAGGCCGACGAGGTGAGAAGGCCGACAAACAACCGCTCGCCCACTATCGCGCCCGCGGCATCGAAGCGCTTGATGCCGATGGTGTCCATCTGCACCGTCCGGTGCACGGTGGAGCGCCGGTTGGCCTTGGTCACCATCAGCAGGCGGGACTGGTTCAGGAAATAGCGCAGGTCCGGCGGCAGGCGTTCGGAATTGCGCAAGCCATCGAAGACGGAGACGCCGTCGTCATGCAGGATGCCCATCCCGCTGCCGGCGACGATGGAGGTGGTGGTCTGATCGCCGCTGCCATGGAAATCGTATTCGCGGTAACCCAGGAAGGTGAAATAGTCGTCGGCCAGCCAGGCGAGGAAGGCGCGTGCCTCGCTGATTTCGGCGGCCGGCAGCGGCGGCGGCGATTTATCGAGCTCGGCCGCCACCTCGGCGATCTTGGCCCGCATGGCGCGCCAATCGGTGACCGCGGCGCGCACATCGGCCAGCACCTTTTCCAGGTTGCGCTTGATCTCGTCGAGGCGCTCGCCGCCGGATTGCTCGTTGATCCGGACCTGCATGAAGGATTCATCATGCGGCTCGCCCTTGTCGGTGATCATGCCCGCACCGTCGCGGGCCACCTTGACGATCGGGTGGATCACGAGATGCACCGTCAGATCGCCGCGGTTCAGTTCCTGGGTAACGGAATCGACGAGGAAGGGCATGTCGTCATTGACGATCTCGACGACGGTATGGGCACTGCGCCAGCCATGCTCGTCGGCGCGTGGATTGAAGACGCGGACCTTGGCGATATGGGGCTGACGCTTCTGGCCGTGATGCCAGAGCGAGAGGGCCGAGCAATAGAGGGTTTCCGCTGTCTCGCCCGCCAGATCGTCCGGCGACACATTGGCGTAGAACAGGCGCACGAAACGCTCCGCCGCCTTGGCCTTGTCGCCGGAAAGGCGCGCCGCGGCCAGCGCCGCCGCCTTGTCGATCAGCTCGGATTTGTGCTGTTCAGCCTTGCGCGCCATGGCCTGCTCCCCAGGTTGAGCTGTCTCAACCTAGCGCAAAGCCGTTACAGGGCCAAATCACTGGATGTTCAAAGGCTTAGGACATAAATTGGCCGGTGCCGCCGGCCTGCCGCCAATTCAGGCGATGGCCAGCGTCTTGGCAATGTCGATGGCCTTGTCGACCAGCGTCAGGACCCCGCTCACCGTCCTGACCACGCCGGTCACGGTTTTGATCTGATCGAGGCTCTTTAGCGCCTGCTGGTTCGCCTGATCGACCGCCTTAACGGCGTCGGAGATCTTCTTGGCGCTGGCGGCGAACAACAGCCCCTGGATCAGATCGATCCGATGCACGATTTCTCGCATTTCGGTCACCACCGCCCGGGCCATCGCGGCATCGGTTATGTCGTCGAGGGAATTGCTGAGCTTCTGATTCAACGCCAGCAAGTCGCCATGCATCGATTTCAGATCGGCATTTGCCGTCAGGTCCGTATTGGCCATGTCATTGCCCCTGGGATTGCAGCGACTGGAAATGCTCGGCAAGCGCGCGGGTAGCATCAAGTTCCTGCTGGATCAGGGCGACCGCACTGTTGAGATCGATATTGGAGCCACGTGCCAGCGCGCCATGGGCGGCGGCCAGATCGAGAATGCTCTGGCGCAGCATGCCGAGCTGCAGATCCTGTGCATCGCGCTGGTCGCGTAGCGCGATGTAGTTTGTCACCACGCTGCGGCGAGCTTCGCCCTGGACGGCGAGGAAGTCCGCTCGTTTGTCATCCATGCGCAGCTGCCAATGGCTGCGCACTGTGCCACGCAGGCTGCCGGCCCCCTGGCTCGATTCCCCGATCACCGCGGCCATTTCGCTGAAGACCTTCTGGATGCCGGGATCGGCGGTGCGGGCAGCGGCAACCGCGTCATGCTGGCCTTTCACCTCGATCAGGATGCGGCCGAATTCGGCGAAAGCGGTCGAGAGCGTCGGCGAAGGCAGCGAATTCGGGCTGAGCGTTGCGATTGCGTCGGCGAGGCCCTGCGTTGCGGTGCCGAAGTCCTTGGCGTTGTCTGGGGAGATCAGCAGCGTGAGATTGGCCGCATACTGATCGATCTTGGCGAAGGCCGTGTCCCAGCGCGCAACGCTGTCCGCATCGAGAACGGCGATGACATCCTCGTCCTTCAGATTCGGCAGGGTGATGGCGCGGTCGATTTCATCCTGCGTCACCATCCGGTTGATGGAGGCAAACGCGGTATCGAGCTGCACCTTGGCGGCGCTGACGCCCTGGTGGAATGCCTCGACCTGCGGCTGTTGCACTGTCGCGCAGCCGGCGGCCAGCGACAGGAGCCCGCCGAGCAGGGCGTAATTTAGGCCAGCTCTAAGCCTGGCGAACGCAGCAATGGAGAGCATTGGACGGTCCCCCTCGACCGGCGAATGACGCAAAAATCAACTGGTAGCGTTAGTCCCGACGATAACCAGAATTCGTATCGATGGCGTTAAACATTCCCGATGTCAGCGCAACAGGCTGGCGAAATAGACCACCGCACTCAGGGCCGTGATCCAGAAACTCGTGGGCCAGTCGGTATAGTAGGCGAGCGCAATGCCGATCCAGGCTTGGCCCAGCGCCAGCAAGGCTGCCAGCGCCACACCGCTGCCAAGGCGCGTGGTCAGCCGCCCGGCCGTCGCCGCCGGCCCCACCATCAGGGTGAAGACCAGCAGGATTCCGACGATCTGGGCGCATTCGGCAACCGTCAGCGCGACGATGGCGAGGAACAGCAGCGAGACGAAAGAGAGCGAGACACCCTTCGCCTCGGCCAGTTCGGGCTGGAGGCTCGCGAACAGCAGCGGACGGGAGATTGCGGCCAGCGCCAGCAGGCTGACGAGGCCAAGGGCGAAGAGATACCAGGCCGTGCGGCCGTCTACGCCCAGGATGTTGCCGAAGAGCAGCGCGGTCACCTGGGTGGCATAGGCGGTATAGAAATGCAGGAACAGAAGGCCGAGGCCGAGCGAGAGCGACAGCAGGATGCCGACGGCGACATCGCGGGCCTTGATCCGCTCGCCCAGCACACCCATGCCCAGACCGGCCGCAATCGTGAACACGATCATCCCTGCCAGCGGCGGGATGCCGATCAGAACCGCGCCGGTCGCGCCGGCAAACCCCACATGAGAGAGCGCATGGCCGGCAAAGGTCTGGCCGCGCAGCACGAGAAAGAAACCCACCACGCCCGCCACCACGGCGACGATGCCGCTGGCGGCGAACGCGTTCTGCATGAAGCTATAGGTGAGCATCGTGGCGATGCTCGGCACGTTCCACGTCATGGCCGCCGGCCATCACGAAAATACGGCCCTCGAGACGCACGACGTCGATCGCAGCACCATAGAGACGCGAAAGCACCGGGCCGGTGATGACCTCCTCGACCCGGCCCAGTGCCGCCTGGCCGTTGCCGAGATAGAGGACTCGATCGAGTGCCCCCAGCAGCGGATTCAGTTCATGGGCGCTGAACAGCACCGCGATCTTCAATTCCTTCTGCAGGCGGCGCACCAGCTCCACCACCGCGCCTTGATGATGGGGATCGAGGCTGATCAACGGCTCATCCAGCAGCAGCAGGGCCGGACGGCCGAGCAGGGATTGGGCCAACAGCAGGCGCTGGCGCTCGCCGCCCGAGGTCTCGGCCAAAGGCCGGCGCGCAAGCTCGCTGGCTCCCACCATCTCGAGCGCTGCCGCGACATCGCGGCGCGCGGCGGCATCCAGGCGTGGCAGGCCCCAGCGATGGCCGCAGGATGCACTGGCGACGTAGTCGAAGCCGCTGAGGCGAATACCCTCGATGGCGCGGCGCGATTGCGGCATATAGCCCACGGCGGAATTGCCGCGCCGCACATCATGGCCCAGCACCCGGATCGTACCCGTCTCAGGCTTGATCAGCCCCAGCAATGCACGCATCAACGTCGTCTTGCCCGAGCCGTTGGGGCCGAGCAGGCCGATGAACTCGTTCGATTCGATGGCGAGAGTAACGTCGGAAAGAATCCGCCGGCCGCCAAGCGCGATGCTGACGTGATCGAGCGCGGCTGCGCTCATGAACCCTCGCCGGCCAGCGCCTTGTCCAGGGCGTTCAGCTGATTCAGCATCCAGCCGGGAAAGTCGGTAGCCGGCGGCTCCGTCTCGCTGACGCCCACCACCGCCACATGCGATTCTCGCGCCAACTGCTGCAGCCGGCCGGTCAGATCGTCGGAAACCTGGTTGTTATAGAACAGCACCCGCACCCGGTGGTTCTTCAGATCGTCTTCGAAGGCCGCGATGTCGCCGATGCTGGGTTCCGTACCGTTCATCACCGAGAGCTGGAAGCGCTGGTTGCGCATGGTGAAACCCAGAGCGCCGGCCATGTAACCAAACACCGGCTCCGTTGCCGTCACGGCAATGGCGCCATATTTCTTTTTCAGTTCAGCTATTTTATCGCTGATCGGCTGCAGCGCCGCGCGATAGGCCTGGGCGCGATTTTCGTAATCGCTCCGGTGAGCGGGATCGCTATGCGCCAGCCCCTCGGCCAGCGCGTCAGCCAAAGCCGGCATCGTGGCCGGATCGTACCAGAGATGCGGGTTGTCGCCTGCGCGCCGGTTCATCACCGCCGCGGCGACCAGGCTCTGGCGGGCGGGCGCGGGCGAGGCCTTCAGCAGCGATTCCATCCACGGGTCGTAATCGGCGCCGTTATAGATCACCAGATCGGCATCGGCGACCAGCCGGGCCGTGGCGGGACTGGCTTCGAAATCATGGGGATCCTGGTTGGGGTTGGAGAGAATGGCCGCGATGTCGGCACCAGGCCCGGCGATCCGGCGCGCCATATCGGCATAGAAATTCTCCGCGGCGACGATGCGCAGCGGGCCGTCATGGGCGGCGGCGAGCGGCGCCAAGGGGCCGAGCAACACGCCGAACAATGCCAGGGCCGGAATCAACCGAACGAGTGTCATCATCGCCTCCCCGCCCCCGGCGGCAGACAATTGAATGTTATGTTATAACATCCGTCAAGACCCTGGCGCCCTGACGAAGTATCTCGTCGTCGGTCGGCGGTCTAAGCGTGGCGGTGGCGGGCGTGATCGTGCGCCGGCGCGCCGTCCTTGCAGCTGGCGCAGGTGCCATGCATTTCGACGATCTGACGCTCGATGGTGAATCCCAGTTTCGCTGCCTGGCGGCTCAACTTGCGGGCGAGATCGTCATCCATGGATTCGACCGTCCGCCCGCAGGAATCGCAGATGGCGAACTGGCTGCGATGGGGGCTGTCGGCTTCCACGCAGGCGACGAAGGCGTTCTGCGATTCGATGCGATGGACGAAGCCCTGGGCGATCAGGAAATCCAGCGTGCGATAAACGGTGGGGGGCATCGCCTTGCCGGTGGCGGTCTTCAGCGCCGCCAGCAGTTCATAGGCGCCGATCGGCCGGCGCGCCCTCAGAATCAGCGAGAGTACGCGCCGGCGGATGGGCGTGAAGGCAGCGCCCCGGGCCTTGGCGATGGCCTCGGCCTTGTCCAGCGAGCGCGCCACCGATCCCGCCATGATCTCTCCCTCGGTTATTGCCGGCGTTATAGCACAGCCGCGCGCCGGATCGGCGCGGCCTTGACGCTCGGCCTTGGGCTCAGCCGGAGATGCCGCCGCTGCTCTTGTCGTCCGGCGGCTTGGGCGCGGTAAAGATATCCTGCGAGCGCAGCCATTCGGGCGAGCCCATGGGCAGCTGCTTCATGGCCTGGCTCGCGCGCTGGCGCGCCTCCTTGTCGTCGCCGGCCGCGGCCGAACTCTCGGCAAGCGCCCAAGTCGCGAGGCCGATCTGGCCGCTGCGGCCATAGGCGATGCCGAGCATGCGCCAGGGGTCGGGGTCGCGGCTCTCCGTACGCAGCACGTCTTTCAACTCCACGATGGCCGCGGGCAGCAGGCTGGGGTCTTCCTGTTCGATCTGCACGTTGGCGAGCTCCATGCTGATCAGCGGCTCGTCGGGCGCCAGTTTGGCGGCGCGGCTATAGGCATCAATGGCGTCCGGGCCCCGGGCGGCGTCGAACAGGATCTGGCCCTTCTGTTCCCAGAAATATGCATCGTTCGGGAATTCGGCGGTCAGCTGGTTCATGATGCTGATGCCCGTATTGATATCGCCGGCCCGCCAATAGGCGATGGCGCGGGCATAACGCGCCGGCACGCTGTTATCGCTCAGCGGGTATTTGATCATCACCTGCTGGAACGGCCAGAGAAAACCAACCAGCTTCGCTACCATTCGATTGTGCTGTCTTACCCAGTCGGGCGGATCGGGCACGTTGCTCCAGGGCGACTGCGCAATGTGCTGCTCGACCACATCGATGCGGTCGCGGGTGAGCGGGTGGTTGATCAGATAGGGGTCTAGATGGCCGTAGGTGATGTTCTCCTGCACCAGCAGGATGCGCAGGAATTCCGCCATGCCGCTGGCCGACCAATGCAGCTTGTCGAGGAAGCCCAGCGCCGCGGCATCGGCCGAAGCCTCGATCACCCGCGTATAGCGCAGCAGCACCTGGCCGCTCAGCACCGCGCCGATCAGGGTCTGGATCGGCGCGTCGCTCATTTCCTGTTGCGCGCGCACCAGATGGCCGCCGGCGATATGGCCGGATTCGTGGGCGACGACGCCGATCAGCTGTCCGGGGCGCTGAGTGCGCACCAGCAGCCCGGAATAGATGAAGAGATTTTCGCCGCCGGCGACGAAGGCGTTGATCTGGTCGCTCTGCAGAATATAAATGTGCACCGCGAGCGGATCGAGACCGGCGGCCTTGAAGATAGGAATCGTGTATTCGCGAAGCGTGCGTTCCATTTCCGCGTCGCGAATCAGCGGCGGCATCCCGTCGCCCTTTGCCTGTGCCGGCATGGCGGCAAACAAAGACAGAACGGCCAATAACGAAACCGCCAATAACGAAACGAAGATCCTGCGCATTTCGGCTTTCCTGTTCAGCGGCAGGCTTACACTCTTTGCTGCCCGGCGTTTATCGCGAATCCCGGCCTATTACAAAAAAATAATCTTACCCCGCCGTTTGCGGCAGGGGCCTTGTTGCGCGTGCTGGCATTGAGGGTTAGCGTTTAGGTCATGTTTCAAACAAATGCGGCCAAAACTATGGCAGCTCGCATGCTTTCCCGCCGCCATCTCCTGCTTGCCTCTATTGCCGGCACAGTTGCGGGCAGCTTCGCACACCCAGCTTGGGCCTTTTCCATCGAGACCACGCCGAAAGTTGCCACCGATGCCTTCGCGCTTGCCTGCAAGCCGCTCGCCGGCGGCGGCCATGGCGTGCTCCTCACATCGGCGCAGGCCACATTGAAAGCCGAAATCGCGCGGGGCGTGCTGGCGGCCAATGCCCAGGAGGTGGTCGTCTGCCCGATCTGCGGCTGCCGCTTTATCGTCACCGCTGATTCCACCGATTGATCTGGCCCAGCGATTGATCGGCCGCCGAGCAATCTGGCGTGTGGCGATTTGCCGCCACCTGCTTCTTGCGGCGCTGACAGCGGGTTGCACGGTGCTTTATGCAACCGGCGTGTCGGCCCATCCCCATGTCTTCATCGATAACCGCGTCACCTTCCTGTTTGCCGGCAAGAAGCTTGTGGGCATTCGCGAGAACTGGCTGTTCGACGATGTGTTCAGCGACCAGTTGCTGCAGGACTATGACGCCGATGGCGACGGCAAAATCGGCCCGGCGGAGAGCGACAAGCTGGGCAAGGAGACGCTGCCCAATCTCGCCCAGTTCCACTACTTCACCTACATCTGGGCCGACGGCAAGGCTCTTCCCAAGATCACGCCGACGGATTTCCACGCCAGCGCCAAAGACAAGCTGGTGACCTTCGATTTTCTGGTGACATTGCCGCAGCCGGTCGATCCGGCCGCAATCGCGATCGAGGTCAACGACCGCGAATACTTCGTCGAGGTTCTGCTGGCGAAGGATCATCCGATCGCCTTTCGCGACGAATCCGGCAAGGAGGTCGCGACCTGCCAGCCGAGCGTGGCCAAAGACGAGAAGAACGCCTATTACGGCGGCTTCGTCTACCCCCAGCGCATCACGCTTGTTTGCCAATGAGGGGCGCCTGCCGATGAAATGCGCTGCTCTTGTCGCTGGCATTCTCGCGGCAATCCTTTTCATCGGCCTGCTGGCACAGGATGGCTGCGCGCAGCAGGCGCCGCTGTTCGGACCGGCGCCGGCCAACGACGCCACCAGCAACGCTACCGGCGAAGGCCCGGCAACTTCCGCCGATGAAGGCGGGCTGTTGCATCGCATCGAGGGCTTCATCATCGTCACCCAGCGCAATGTCAATCGCGAGATCAACCGCCGGCTGATCGCAATTCGCGATGGGCATGGGCCGGGCGTCATCATCGCCGGCCTGGTCATCGCCTTCCTCTATGGCGTGTTCCACGCGCTGGGGCCCGGCCATGGCAAGACAGTGATCGTGGGGTATTTTCTCGGCCGCGGCGGCAGCTTCGGCCGCGGCATCGGCATGGCGGCATGGATCGCTCTCAGCCATGTCGTCGGCGCCATCGCGGTGGTGGGCCTCGTACATCTCGTTCTGATCAATGTGCTGGCCACGCCGATGGAGGAAAATCTCTGGCTGCGGCTCACGAGCTATGGGGCGATTTTCCTGATCGGGCTGATGATGCTCGCGATGGCGATCCGCGAGCGGCGCCATGCCCATGCCTCAGATCATGCGCACTTGGGGCACCATCATCATGGGCACAGCCACTCGCTGCGCGGCTTGCGCGAACAGAAGCTGCTGGCCGTCGCGGCCGGATTCATTCCCTGCTCCGGCGCGATCCTGATTCTGCTGTTCTCCTTCACCAACGGCATCCTGCTGATGGGCATGGCGATGACGCTGTTCATCGCCATCGGCATGGGGCTGACCCTGGCCGCGCTCGGCATTGCCAGCGTCTTCGCCCATCACAGGGTGACGGCGCGTTTTGCCGATAGCCCCGGCATGAGGATCGCCTTCAGCCTGTTGGGCCCGCTGCTGATCACCGCCGTCGGCGCGCTGCTGTTCAGCGGCGCCTTGCTGGAAAACAGCGCGGGATTCTAGAAAAGCAGCTAGTTCGCCCGCTGCTTGCGCAATTCGTAACGGCCCTCGCGCAAGCCGGTGAAGATGTCCTTGACCTGGGGATGGCGCACCGCACCGCTCTCGCCGTCCAGCAGCAGGTTCTGCTCCGAGACATAGGCCGTGTATGTGGATTCCGCGTTCTCGGCCAGCAGATGATAGAAGGGCTGGTCCTTGCGCGGGCGAATCTCCGCGGGAATCGAGTTGTACCACTCCTCCGAATTGGCGAATTCCGGATCGACGTCGAAGATCACGCCGCGAAAGGGAAAGAAGCGGTGCTTGACGATGTCGCCGATGCGGAATTTGGCAAGCTTGGGCGTGGTCATGGCCGTATTCGAACTCTCCTTCGGATCAGGTCCGGCGGCGTCGCCCACGGGCCGGCCGGACCTGTCGGCCAAAATCTATAGACCCGCCAGCCGGCAATGCAAGCCGGGCCGATTGCCCCACGCGACAACAAAACGAATGAAAAAGATGAGTGGCCTTAATTTGGCCATGTTTGAGAACAGCCAAATTCATTTTGTGAAGCGCAGGAAAGAAACCGGCTTTCCGTGAATATGCTTATGCGGATGCCCACCCTTGGGGGTTGGGTCCTGCTTATAGGAGGTTTCAATGGCTGCATTCACTAGTCTGCGCTTTGGCCGCTTGGCACGCCGGATCGCGTTGTCCGCGTCGGTTGCCGTGGTCGCGGCATTGGCCGTCGCGGCGCCGGTGAAAACGGCCGCGGCCGATGGCTGGCGTCATGGCGGCTATGGCCGTGGCGGCGTCTACTTCAACTTCGGCGGACCGGTCTATGGCGGGCCGGCCTATTACCCGCGGCCCTACTACTACCCGCGCCCGGCTTACTACTATCCGCCGGCCCCGGTCTATTACGCGCCGCCGCCGGTCTACTATCCGCCGGCGCCGGTCTATGGTGCGCCTGGTTTCAGCTTCGGCGTGACGGTTCCGATCCGCTAACGACACCAGGCTTGAAAACGAAAAGGCCCCGGCTGTTTGCCGGGGCCTTTTTCTTGGCGTCTGATTTAAAGGCTTCGAATCAACCTGGCCCGCGCACGATCTCGACCCCGCCGGGCGCAATCTCCACGCTCGGCGCCTTGTATGGCGTCTCTGGACGACCGCCCGGCAGCGGCGGGGGCGCCGGCGCGAAGGGTTGCGGATTCACGGGCCCAATCTGAACCTGCTCCGTGCCGCCATTGTTGGTGAAGCCATCGAAGAAGGGCGTGAAGAAGAACGGAAAATCGTGATGGTGGCCGCCACTATGATTGCCACCATTGCCACCCCTGCCCTGGCCACCACCACCTTGGGCACCGCCACCTTGGCTGCCGCCAAATGAAGGCGCTGCATTGGTGGAAAATGGGGTCAGCAGGCCGGTGGAATTCTGCGCGGCAGCTGGGGACGCCATGCCAGCCAGCGACACCGCAGCGCCAAGCATCAGGCTGCAGGAGAGAGCTGAAACCGTTCTCGTTCGTATGGGCATACCATAGACATAATAAGCCTTCATGATTCCCACAATGGCTCGGTCCTTGGGGGTCGGCCCGGGGGGTCGGCCCCCCGGGGGGGGTCGGCCCGGGGTCAGCTAAGGCCGCATGCGGGAGTCAAAAGAAGTTACATGGGCGAAGCAGCACCGTAAGCCCCAGCCAGCGCGGAGGGCAGCGCCGATGGCGGCCGCCCGCGCAGCGCCACCGGACGGCTCGGCCGTTGAGCGATGAAGGCTTCGCGCAGATTGCCGGGCTGAGAGATGACAAAGCGCAGGCTGACCTCGCCACCTGCGGGCACGCTGCCATCTTCGAACTCGATGCGATCGAAAGGCTCGTCCATCAGCGTGATGCGGGCAAAGGCGCTGGCGGTGAAGGGCCGCCCGGCCGTGGAGCCCTGGCCATAGGAGAGTTCGTCGGTGTGATCGCTGGGCACGCCCAGTTTCGATTGCAGCTCGACCTCCAGCGACGACCAGTCATGGCCGGTTGCGTTCTTGATCACTTTGACGAGAGCGAAGCCGATGCGATCCGGCGAGCCGACGAGATTGCCCAGCGAGGGATCGGCGCGAAAGACGAGGGTCGCGCCGTTGGGATCGATCATGCGTTCCACCACGACGAAAGGATCGGCGATCGATCCCTTGCCTGTCACCTGCTCCAGCACGAACCCGCCCAGCTCGTCGGAGAAGGAGATGCCGCGCAGAACGATGACATGCGCCTCGGCCTGTGGTGCGAGAAAGCAGAGCAACAGCAACCCCGCCAGCATGCCGCCGGCCTGGCCGTTCAACCGTGACAAAACAGCCGCCAAGGCGCGATCGATCATGTCCTCAGCCAAAGATATGACCCCCGAGGAACGACCCAACAGGCAAGCAAAGGATCAGGATTGCCCGAACGATCCATCGGCTTCATGCTCCGAAGACCTCAGCATGAGGTATCAGAGGAGCAGGCGGCAACAATGCTGCGGGGCGCGCTGGCGATATTGATGCTGTTGGCGGGCGCGAGTGTCGGCGCTGCGAGGGCTGACGCTGCCTCGCAGCCGCCGACTTATGCCAGCGAAGCCGACGCCAAAAAGGCTTGTCCCCATGACATCGTGGTCTGGCTCAACACCAAATCGCGCTACTACCACTACAAGGGCCAGCCCTGGTACGGCACCACCGATGTGGGCGCCTTCGTCTGCAAGGCCGAAGCGGATATGGCCGGCGACATGCCAGGGGACCTTCCGATCCCCGGCCAGCAATAACCACCAGCAATAAACCGGGACCTTCCGATCCCCGGACAGCAATAACCACCAGCAATAAAACCGGGATCTTGCGATCCCCGAAGCAGGAACGGCGGAAGTCTCTGTTAGGCCGCGGCGGCTTTCGGCTGGGTTTGCGTCAGCGCGCCGGCCACTGTCGCCACGCGACGGCCCTGATATCGGGCAACCTCGAGCTCGTCGGCTGATGGCGGAGCCGGCGGATTGCCGGACACGGCAGAAGCGCCATAGGGCGTGCCGGCCTTGAACAGGGCAGCGTCCGAATAACCCAGCGGCACGATGATCAGTCCCAGATGGGCCATCGGGTTGTAGAGCGAGATCAGCGTCGATTCATTGCCGCCATGGGGCGTCGATGAACTGCCGAAGACGGAGCCCGCCTTGCCGTTCAGCTTGCCCTGGGACCAGAGGCCACCCAGCCCATCGATATAGGATTTGAGCTCGGCCGCCACGCCGCCGAAGCGCGTGGGCGAGCCAAAGACAATCGCATCGGCCCATTCGGCATCGGCCTCGCTCGGCGCCTCGTATTTGGCGTTCAGTTCGGCCGCCTGGCGCGCCCAATCGGGATTCTTGGCGATCACCTCGGGGCCGACAACTTCACGGGCCCGGCGCAACCTGACCTCGGCGCCGGCCGCGCGCGCGCCCTCGGCAACCGAATTGGCCAGCGCTTCGGTGACACCCGAGCGCGAATAAAAGGCGATCAGAACTCTGGCTTTCGACATTGGTTTTCCCTCCAACCCAGCGGAATTGATGAGGTGGAGATTGGACGAGATTCTTGTTCTGAAAACTGGGATAATATCGAATAGATTGTTCAATAAAATAGAATAGTGGAACCAAAAACCCCGAGCCTCGATCATCTGCAGGTGTTCCTGGCGGTAGCCGAGGCCGGCAGCTTCGCCGGCGCCGCCAGAAAGCTGGGCCGGGCCACCTCGGTCGTCAGCTACGCCATCGCCAATCTTGAATCCCAGCTTGGCCTCACCCTGTTCGAGCGCAAGGCGACGCGCCGGCCGCAGCTGAGCGAGGCCGGGCATGCGATCCTGGCCGATTCCCGCGGCATCGCGCGCAGCATGGACGGGCTGCTGGCCCGCGCGCGAGGATTGCTCAGCGGGCTGGAAGCGGAAGTTGCCATTGCCGTCGATGTCATGCTGCCGGCAGCCGTGCTGGTTCAGGCGCTCGACGCCTTTCGCGCGACATTTCCCACCGTCGGTCTTCGCCTTTATGTCGAAGCGTTGGGCGCCATCGCACAGCTCGTGCTTGACCGTGCGGCCAGCGTGGGCGTCAGCGGCCCGCTGCCGCGCCGTCTCGATGCGCTGGTACAAGCCCCGCTCGGCAGGGCAAGGCTGATTCCCGTTGCAGCCCCGGCGCATCCGCTGGCGCACCATAAGGGAAGGCTCGATACGGCGATCCTGCGCGAGCATGTCCAGCTCGTCCTGACCGATCGTTCGCCATTGACCCAGGGTCAGGATTTCAGCGTGATCGCCACGCAGACCTGGCGGCTGGCGGATCTCGGCGCCAAGCATGCCCTGCTGCTGGCGGGTTTGGGTTGGGGCAGCATGCCCTCGTCGATGGTGCGCGAGGATTTAGCGCAAGGCCGGCTGGTGCGCCTGGCCATCGATGCCTGGGACGACGCCGTCTATCCGCTGCAAAGCCTGCATCGGGCCGACCGGCCGCCCGGCCCCGCCGGGCGGTGGCTGATTCAGCGGTTGCGTGAACTGGATTGGGGGAATTGAGGGGGCACTGCCGGCGCCGTCATGGTGTCGATGCGCCAGTAATTCTCCCAACCATAATGCGGGTCGTCACGATAGATGCGGTTGGGAATGGCGCTGTCGGCCATGCCGCGCATCACGGCGCAGATGTCGTTCCGCACTTCCTGGATCATCCGATAGTACTGATGGCCTTCGGAATCGTAGCTGTTTTCCGGCGTCGTCGGACCGACCCCGGCGGCGGAAGCGTTCATGAAGGTGACGTTGGTGTTCTTGAAATCATCCTTGTTGGGCGGGCCGTCGACGCCGAGCCGCACATCGTCGAGACCATGTTCGACGAGAGCGGAAGCGGCCAGGGCCATGTCCTGGTTATTGTAATAGACGTAGACGCGATCGGCCAGGACCCGCGCCTTGGCGAGGTTGTTGTTCGGCGCCATCTGGTTGCGGCTTTCATCGGCCGCCGCCAGGATGATGCGGTTATAGAGCGGCGGGGCCGCGACGCTGAGCGCGCCCAATCCGACATCCAGCATGTGATTGCCCATGCTGTGGGCCAGCAAGGTCACGCGCGCTGCCTGGCCGTGCGCGGCGCGGAAGGCATCGATCAGCGGCTTCAACATCGTCAGCGCTGAAGCCAGCGCGCCGGCGGACTTGGTCGAATAGGTCCAGTCGCGCTGGTATTCGGAAAAGACGCCGCCCGAGGGCCAGGTGAAGGCGATAATCGTGTTGGGGTTGGCAAATTGCCCCTCGGCGAACCAGCGAGAAACGAAATCGGCCCGCGCGATCGCTTCCCAGAACAGGTACTGGAAGCCATGGACGGAAACGACGAGATGGGACGGGCCGCCGATGATGAGCTGCTTGGCGGCCGCGGAGAAATCGCCGGCTTGGGTCTGCGACAGTTGGACATCGCCCGGCCCACCTGCCTCGAAGGGCAAGCCCTGGGGATCATGGCCCGAAGGAGCGGCCACGTCGGCGACGCCAAAGGTCAGCGCGCCGGGCTGCGCTCCGTTGAAATCGATGCCGAAGCTGGTGGGATTGGCCGCGTTATCGGGATTGCGGTTCGTCGCATAGAAGACACGCCCCATGACACCCCTCCATCTCACTGGTTTCGGGGCAGCCTATCACGGAGTCATTTATCTTTTGTTTCCCCGGCGTGCGAGCCGTCGCACCGATTCACGTAACAGGCTCCGGAAGCAAGTTATGTGTCGTGCAGCCGAGCGGTATACTGATCACGCCCTGATTCATTTACCTGTTTCTAGGCCAGTCCCGTATGGAAAGCGCCCTCATAGCGGTACCGATAAGGTCACTTTCTGCCGCGGATCTCGACGCGTGTCTGAACCTCGCGCTCGATCAAAATTGGTCGGGCGAATCTACCAAATGGAAGGTTCTTCTCGAGGCGGGGGATGGCTTTGGAATTGACGACCCGCTCGGTGGTTTGGCGGCCGCCGTGGTTCTCTCTCGAACCCGGGAGGTTGCGGTCATCGGCATGTTGCTCGTGCGAAGGCGCTATGCGCGGCAGGGCTTGGGTACGCGCCTTATGGCGCATGCTTATGCCATGGCGGCAAATGCCGCCATCTATCTCTATGCGACCGATGAGG
>DASXQK010000122.1:0-2272 GCA_036493015.1 Dongiaceae bacterium
GTTCCAGCGCCGGCCGTCGCTGCTGAGCTCGGTCAGCGACAAGGGCTCGACATCGACGCGCCAGAAGGCGGGGGCGCCTGCCCCCAGCACATGAACGATCGCTGCCCGGATGACGGCCTGATGGGTGATCGCCAGAGAACGGCCGCCGGCCGCAAGCTGGCCATCCAGCCAGGCGCCGACCCGAGTCATCAGGTCGCGAATCGATTCGCCGCCATGGGGTCTGGCAGACGGGTCGGCGAGCCAGGCAGCGATGGATTTTGGCTCCTTATCGGCGATCTCCGCCATGGATCGACCCTTCCAGCGGCCGTAATCGCTGTCGGCCAGGGCCGGCTCCGCGGTTGCCTCGAGGACGAGGAGACGGGCCGTCTCTCTTGCGCGCGATGCGGGGCCCGTCCAACAGCGCTGGAAAGCCGGCAATTTGCCTTTCAGCGCGGCCGTGGCCTCAGCTGCGGAATCCTCGAGCGGCTCGTCGTCGCCAAAACGTGCGCCGCGCTGGGCCGCGGTCATGCCGTGACAGAGAAGAAGCAGCCGAGAAGCCATGGAAACCCTTGTAATCACGGGACGCGTCGCCGGAGTCGCCGATTGACAGCGAACCGGCCCGGCTTATGATGACAGCTTGTGACGGAGCGTTGAAGCTGGTGAGAGTCCGGCACGGTTGCGCCACTGTGATCGGTTCCTGTTTGGACCCGTGAGTCAGACCTTCGCCCTGGACACATTGACCTCAGCTGGGACGCATCATCCCTGGAGACCTTCATGACCGCCACTGCCATTCGCCCCGCCTTTGTTCCGACCGCCATTCCGGTCCGCGAGCTCGCGCCCTGGATTGCCTTCGGTCTGATCTTCCTCGCCATGTTGTATTTCGTGGGCGCGGAAGAAGGTGCGACCTCCCTCATCCCCGGCATGTATGTGCATGAATTCCTGCATGACGGCCGGCACCTGCTCGGATTCCCCTGCCACTAATCGGGGAAGCATCGTCACATGGTTAGGGGCCTCTTGATTCGCGGCATGCTTGTCGGCGTGCTGGCGGGTGTGGCTGCCTATTGTTTTGCAAAAATTTTCGGCGAACCCTCGGTCGATCTCGCCATCGCCTTCGAGGCGAAGATGTATGCCGCCATGAACATGCCGGACGAGCCGGAGCTGGTCTCCCGCGCCGTCCAGAGCACATGGGGATTGCTGACCGGTGCCGTTCTCTATGGCGCGGCCCTCGGCGGGCTGTTCGCCCTGGTCTTCGCCTATGCCTATGGGCGCATGGGAAAGCTGGGGCCGCGCGCGACATCGGCCCTGCTGGCGCTGATGGGGTTCGTTGCCATCGTGCTGGTGCCGGATCTGAAATATCCCGCCAACCCGCCCTCGGTCGGCCATCCGGACACCATCGGGTTCCGCACCGAATGGTTCTTCCTGATGATCGTGATCTCGATTGCCGCCATGACGCTGGCACTCTCGGCCCGCAAGGCGCTGGCGGCAAATCACGGCCCATGGAATGCGGCAATCGCCGCCGGCGTTCTGTTCGTTGTATTCATCGCCGTGGCGCAGCTTCTGCTGCCGGCGATCAACGAAGTTCCGGCCGACTTCCCGGCTGCGGTGCTTTGGCAGTTTCGCCTCGCCAATCTCGGAATTCACATGGTCGTCTGGACCGTGCTGGGGCTGGGCTTCGGCGTGCTGGCCGAACGCGTGCTGCTCGGAGGGTCTCGCTCGGATCGCTACGCGTCGGGATTGGCGTCTCGCTGATCCTTTGGATCGTTTGAGAAAACCCCGGCCAGTGCGGCCGGGGTTTTTCGTTGCGCGATAACGCTTACGGTATCTGAATGCCGTTGGTCGTCACGATGATCGAATAGACCGAGGTCGTTGCGGCGATGAACAGGCGGTTGCGCTTGGGTCCGCCGAAGGTGAGGTTGGCCACCACCTGGGGCACCTTGATCTTGCCCAGCGGTGTGCCGTCGGGGGCGACGCAGACGACACCATCCCCGCAACTGATCCAGAGATTGCCCTCCACATCCAGGCGGAATCCGTCGGGAACACCGGGCTCGATATCGCACAGCACCCTGCCCTTGGAGAGCTTGCCCTTAGGGCCAACATTGAACGCGCGGATATGGTGCGGCGCCTCGGGCTCTCTGTGGTTGCGCCCTGAATCCGCGACATAGAATGTCTTTTCATCGGCCGAGAAGGCGAGGCCGTTGGGTTTAACAAAGTCGTCGGCCACGACCTGGATGGCCCCCGAACGCGGATCGACGCGATAGACGAAGCAGCCCTTCTGCTCCATGGGCGCCTTGTG
>DASXQK010000123.1:0-7752 GCA_036493015.1 Dongiaceae bacterium
GGCAGCCGTCCAGTCCTTGCGCCGATATGCGGCTAGGAAGGCTTGCTGCGCGGCGTTCAGCTGCTCGAACGCCGCGTCGCGGGCGGCACCCAGCAAGGTATAGATGGCCAGAGGCTGGCTGCGGCCCTTCACCTGGACCCGGTCGATCTCCAGCAACGCCATCTCCGGCGCGCCGGCTGCCGTGTCCTCGCCGGCGATGATGTTCACGCCATAGGCTCGCGTCAGGGATTCCAGCCGCGAAGCGAGGTTGACCGTATCGCCCAGCGCCGAATAGGCCATGCGATATTCGGATCCCATATTGCCGACACTGCAGGGTCCGCTGTTGATGCCGATGCCGACACCGACGGGAATGAAGGGCTTTCCCGTCATCTGCGCCTCTTGGGCAAACGTTCCGTTCACGTGGTCGAGAGCCTTGCGCATGCCAAGGGCGGCCTGCAGCGAATGGCGCGCATGTTCGGCATCGTTCTTCGGCGCGTTCCAGAACGCCATGATGCAGTCGCCGATATACTTGTCGAGCGTTCCCCGCTGTTCCTTGATGATCACATTCGTCAGCGGTGTCAGGGTGGAATTGATCAGATGCGTCAGCTCTTGTGGATTTAGTTTTTCCGCGATCTTGGTGAAATCGCGGATATCCGAGAACATCACCGAGAGCACGCGCTCTTCGCCGCCCAGCTTAACTTCCTCGCCGGTCTCGGCCATCTCCTTCACCAGTTCGGGTGCGAGATACATGCCGAATGTCTCGTTCATATGCCGGCGCGCGCGCTCGGTTCTGAGATAGCCGAGGAGCGAGCCCGAGATATAGATCGCAATCGCCGACAGGCTGGCATAGGCCGGATCGTAAAGAAGACCGTAACGGCTAAAGGCAAACCACGAGCCGCCATTGGCCAGCGCGATAGCCAGGACCGCTGCGACTGCCGACCAGAGCGCGCCGAGGAAATGCAGCATCAGCATCAAGGCGAGGCCGAATAGAGCGAGACTGATCAGTTCGACGCCATACGCATAGTCGGGCCGCGACAGGAACTGACGGTTGAGGATTTGCTCGAGAATTTGCGCGTTGATCTCGACACCTGCCATCGCCGGGTCGAGTGGCGTCGCCTTGATATCCTTCAAACCTTCCACGGTAGAGCCGATGAAGACGATGTTGCCGGCTAAAGCAGAGGCGTCGAAATTTGGCTGCATGAAGCGGGCAATCGACAGGAAGCGCTCCGGCCTCGTATTCGAATCGTACAGTAGGAGTTGGCCCTTCTCGTCTACGGGGATAATTGCTTCGCCGATTCTGATCGATACCAGGCCGGTGCGAACGCCGAAGTTCTCTTCACCATTGGCACCGGACATTTTGATCATGTAGTTGCCGGCGCCTTGCGCAACTCGCAGCGCTTCCGATACCAGGCTTCCGCAATGCTGCCCTTCATAGGCGACCGCCAGCGGCACGCGCCGCACGATACCGTCCGCATCGGGCAAAGCATTCGTTGCGCCATTGCCTGGAGCTGCCTTTTCGAAGGCCGGCAATGCCGAGGTGACACCAGGAAGGTTCAGCAGGTAACTGCTCGGATTGTCGCCCGCACTGCCGAGATAGGCGAAGTTCACCTTGCACTGCGGCGCTCGCCCACCAAGCGTACTGTTGATGGCAAAGGCCAGCACGGTCGGATCCTGCGCCAATGCCTGCATATATTCGGCGTCGGGGTTGGGAAGCTGCTTGATTGCATCCTGCAGCGAGGCGAAATCGGAGCGGCCTTGCCATTGCTTCAGCAGGCTCTCCGGACCTGTACGATCGGGCTCTTGCTGCAACATATCCAGCGCGATGGCCGCCACGCCTGCTTCGGTGAGGCGGTTGAGAAGGCGCGCTAGAAAGTCACGTGGCCAAGGCCATTGGCCGAAGGTGCGCAGACTTTCCTCATCAATGTCGAGAATGCGCACGGGCGGATTGAGATAGGGGCGGGGCTGCAGGCGCTGATAGACGTCAAACACCCGGTTTCGCAGTTCGGTGACGACGAAGCCGTCCTGCATGCGCAAGAAAACAGCGCCTAAAAGGAAAATTAGCGGTACGAGAAGGTCGATCCAGCGGCGCTTCATGCGGCGCGCAGTCTAACGGCTGTGTTTGAATTCGTCGAACAGGCTTCGTCCTGTGACGGTATGATGGGGCGCTTTGGGGTTTGGATTGCTTTGGGTTCTTGGCTTTGGGGAGCTGGACGATGTGGGCAATACGGCTTGCCGTGATGGCGGGGCTTTTCTTCTGTCTGGCGTGGCTGCCGGCGTGGGCAGCCGACGATCAGCCTTATAACAAGCAGGGTTTCATCGCCTATCAGGCGGGCGACTATGACGCCGCCTTTGCCGCTTTCTCGCGCGGCCGCGAGGCGGGCGAATCCCATTCGATGCGCAATCTCGGCATCCTCTATGTCTATGGCCAGGGCGCGGCGCGCGATGTGGAAAAGGCTCATGACCTGTTCCTCGAGGCCTGGAACAAGGGCGATGCGACCGGCGGCTATTATCTCGGCTGGATGAGCGACGGCGACGTGGAGGGCTGGCCGGTGGACCGGCGGGAGGCACTGCACTGGTATCGCCTGGCCGCCGAAAAGGGCGACATCGATGCCCAGAGCAGCCTTGGCCGCTATCTGACCGAAGGGGTTGCAGGATCGGTCGATATGGATGAGGGCGCGCATTGGTATCGCGTGGCCGCCGAACGAGGCGATCCGACCGCCCAATTCAATCTCGGCCGGCTCTATACGACCGAGGCGCATTACAAGGTCGACTGGAACGAATGCGTCAAATGGGAAGTGATGGCGGCCGAGACGGGCGACAAGGACGCCCAGCAGGGGGCCGGCTGGTGCCTGATGCGCCGACACCACACCGGCGATTGGGTCGAATCCTATAAGTGGATGAGGCTGGCCGCGGACCAGAACCAGGACATCGCCGTGCAGATGCTGGCCTGCTACAACCGCTGCGAGGGCTGGCCGGTTCTGAGCGAGGTCGAACTGACCGAGGCGAAGCGGCGGGCGCGTGAATTTCACCCTCGTGCCGTGAACATTCAATAGACCAGAAGAGCCGGCCATGATCGCAATCGGACCCTGGGAGCTGACCAAACCGGCGCTGCGCTCAGCGGGCGGCATTGTCGCAAGCCAGAGCCGCCGTGCGGCGCAAGCCGGCGCCGCGATCCTATCCGCCGGCGGCAATGCGGTGGATGCGGCGATCGCCACCGGCCTGGCGCTCGCCGCGGCTGAACCCTGGATGAGCGGGCTCGGCGGCTGCGGCTATATGGTGATCCAGCCTGCCGATGGCAGTGCCACCAGCCTGATCGATTTCGGTGTCGTCGCGCCGCAATCCCTCGACATACGCCGCTACGCCTTGGCGGCGGAGGGCGATAGCGATGACGATTTGTTCGGCTGGCCGCGGGTGGTCGAGGACCGCAATGTCATCGGACCTGAATCCATTGCCGTACCCGGCTATGTCGCGGGCATAGCGCTGGCACAGGGGAAATTCGGCCGCCTGCCCTGGGCGGAGCTGGTGGCGCCGGCAGCGGCATTGGCCGAACAGGGTGTGTTGCTGGACTGGTACGGATCGCTCTCCATCGCGGCGGCCGCAAGCAGCCTCGCCCGCTATCCCGCAAGCCGGCGGCATTATCTTCGCGACGGCATGGCGCCGCTGCCCGATGGCGAGGGCCGCACCGGTTATCTGGCGATGGGCGAACTCGCCAAGACGCTGAAGCATCTGGCGGCCGCAGGCCCGCGGGATTTCTACGAAGGCGAGATCGCCCGCAGCTTGGTGGGCGAGCTGCGCGCGGCGGGAAGCAGCATCGGGCTTTCGGATTTCGCCGAGTATCGCGCGCGCGAACTGCCGGCGCTGGAGTTCGACTATCGCGGCACCGTCCTTGCCACGGCAGCGCACCTCACCGCCGGCCCCACTTTGAAGCGAGTCATGGGCGAGCTCGAGCGGCGCAAAATCAGCGGCAAAGCGCCGGGCGATGGCGATTATCTCGCTTATGCTGCTGCACTTCGCCTCGCCAATGACGAACGCTTGGCACGCGACGGCGAAGGGAGCGCGGCTGCTGAAAGCTGCACCAGCCATCTGAGTGTGGTGGACCGCAACGGCATGATGGTGGCGCTGACCCAGACACTGCTCTCGCGCTTCGGTTCGAACGTCCTGCTGCCCTCCACCGGCATCATGATGAATAACGGCATGATGTGGTTCGACCCGCGTCCCGGCCGGCCCAATTCGATTGAGCCGGGCCGCAGGCCGCTGGCGAATATGTGTCCGGTGGTGGCCAGGCGCGCCGGCAAGCCCTGGCTTTGTCTTGGTGCTTCCGGCGGGCGGCGAATTTTGCCGGCGGTAGCGGAGATCCTCTCCTTCACCATCGATTACGGCATGGATCTGCAGTCAGCCTTTCATCAGCCGCGGCTGGATGAAAGCGCACGCGGCATCGTCACCATCGACCGGCGCCTGGGCGATAGCCTCGCGCGGCTCATCGAAGGAAAGCTCGGGCCGGTGGAAAAAGGTGCCGCCGATGTCTTTCCCATGCTGTTCGCCAATCCCAGCGCCGTGATGCGCCAGGACGGCTTCAACGCGGGGATGGGCGAGGTGACCTCGCCCTGGTCTGGCGCTGTGGGGGAACCGGTGTAAGCCAGAGGCGCTCGACCTTCCGCCGGCTTGCCCCAGCTTGACCGGCAGCCTTGGCGCCTGCCACTTTGCTTGCGGGGATGCGAGCCGAGGGCGGGATGCAATGGCAAAGAAGAAGACGGTCGTGCTTTACCCCGAGGCGGCCTTTGGCCCGGCGCTGAATTGCGTGGGCATCGCCCAGCAATTGCGGATGCGCGGCCACAATCCGGTCTTCGTCTGCGACCGCGGCTTCAAGGGCGTGTTCGAGAAATACGGCTTCGAAGAGAATCTGGTCGATATGTCCGGCGGCCTGTCGGACGAGGAAGTGGCCAAGTTCTGGGTGAATTTCATCGCTGGCCACCTGCCGCATTTCCGCCTGTCGCCGATCAAGCAGCTGGCGGCTTATGTCATTCCGGTGTGGGAAGCGATCGTCGACAGCGCCATCATCTCCCATGAGGGGCTGACGGCCCATCTTGCGCGGATCAAGCCGGATGTCGTCTGCGTCGACAATGTGATCCTGTTCCCTTCCATCAAGACGACCGGCAAGCCCTGGATCCGAATTATCTCCTGTTCGGAGAACGAGATCCCCGATCCCAACATCCCGCCGCATCTTTCCGGCTGTCACGAGAAAGACAAGCCAGGCTTCCGCAAATTCGAGAAGCAGTTCCTGAAACTGGTGAAGCCCGCCCATGGGCGCTTCAACGAGTTCCTGGCGAAGGTCGGCCATGACCCTTATCCGCCGGGCGAGTTCTTCGAAGCTTCGCCCTATATGAACCTGCTGCTCTATCCCAAGCCGCTGCGCTACAGGCGCAAGCACCCCTTGAGCCCGCGGCGTTTCCAGTATCTGGAAGGCTGCGTGCGCGATGAGGGCATCTACAAGGCGCCGGAATTCGCCGCCCAGCAGCAGAGCCCGCTGATCTATGTCAGCTTCGGCAGTCTGGGTGCCGCCGATACCGCTCTCTACAAGCGCATGATCGCGCTCTTCGCCAAATTGCCCTATCGCTTCCTGATGAATGTCGGCGATTACATTGGCGAATACGCAAGCCCGCCGCCCAATGTGCATCTGGAAAGCTGGTATCCGCAGCCGGCGGTGATTCCCGAGGTCGATCTCTTCATCCATCATGGCGGCAATAACAGCTTTAACGAGGCGCTCTATTTCGGCAAACCGGCGATCATCATGCCCTATTGCTGGGATGGCTTGGATAACGCCGCGCGCATCGGCGACACGCGCTATGGCGCCTCGCTGGCGCGCTACAAATGGACCGACCGCCAGCTTGGCGAGACGATAAAGCGCCTGCTGGGCGATCACGCGATGGGCAAGCGCCTGGGCGTTTTGTCGCGCCATATGAAGAAAGCGAAGGGGCCGGAAAAAGCCGCCGAGCTGATCCTGAAGGTGGCGGAGAAGGGCGCATGAGCCCGGGCTCCGCGCCCTATATCCGCCACGCGGCCAGCGCCGGCGGCCTGACCGATTGGGGCGATCAGCCCGATGCCATCAGCGGCCAGTCGCGCTCCAGCGGCCTGCTGCTGTGGAAGCGCGACGAGAATGACGAGCGCACGGTCGAATCCGGCCTCTGGGTTTGCACGCCGGGATCCTGGCGGCTTGTCATGCCCGGCGACGAGCTCTGCTACTTCCTCTCCGGCCGCGCCACGTATACCGAGCATAACGGCGAGACCATCGAGGTTTCCGCCGGCTCGGTGGTGCATTTTCCCTCAGGCTGGACCGGACGCTGCGATGTGCATGAGACGTTGCGCATCACCTATATGCTGGTGCGCTGGCCGACCAGCATCGACCGTGGTGCAAGCCCGCAGCTGCGCGGGCCTTTGACCGCCGGGCCCCTCAAGGATTGGGGGCCGATTCCCACGATGATCGAAGGGCAATCGGTGACCGCGGGAATTCTGCTGCATAAGGGGCCGGACGGGCGCAACGAGACGGGCATCTGGACCTGCTCGCCGGGTTACTGGAACTGCCATGTCACCAGCGACGAGTACTGTCATTTCATCGCCGGGCGCTGCACCTATACCCATGAATCCGGCGAGGTGATCGAGATCGAGTCCGATACGGTGGCCTTCTTTCCCAAGGATTGGAGAGGGACCTGCCGGGTGGGCGAGACGGTACGCAAGATCTATATGATTCGCTGAATCATGACCATGTCCCCTTCGCCGCACCGGGCAAATTCCCTCGACCTGGATCAAGACGTTCACGGGCCAACGGTGCTGCGCGATCTGGAACTGGCCTTCGGTGTCGAGCTGATGGAAGAGGCCGCCGACCGCTGGGTCACGGTGGGCGATATCTATGAAAGCCTGCGCCGCCTGCTGCATGAGGGCGGCAAGGGCAACAAGCTTTGCGCCACGGCCATGGCGCAATATCGCCTGCGCCTCGCCCTGCTGCAGATCGATCCCGAGGCGCGGCCCGTGGCAACCGATTCCCTGCGCCATTGGCGCCATTGCTCTACGCGCCGCCTGCTGCGCAAGCTCGGCAAGCATACGCGGCTGGTCATGCCCAGCCACCACTTCGCCTGGACCGGCATCGCCGGGCTGATCCTGGTGCCGGTCGCCGTCGTCGGACTGCTGATCGGTGTCTACGATCCGCAGCTCTGGGTCGCGCCCGCGGCTGGGCTATTGATGGCAGCCTTGCTGGTGATCCTCGATCCCGGCCGGTTGCCCAAACGCTATGCCACCTTGGGCGGTCTCTCGCGCCAGGTGGCGGCCCTCAATTTCCGCTCATTCACCCGCCTCAGTTCCGCGCGCCGCGACGAGGAGATATGGGCGGCGCTGGCCGAGCTGTTATCGGAGCACTCCAGCCTGCCGCTGGAAGAGATCGGGCCCGAGACCATGCTGGTCCATGATCCCCGGCACCCTCTCAGCGCGCTCTAGCCGGCCAACTAGCGCCCGGCAGCCTTGGCGGCCATGACGGTGAAGAAGATAAAGACAAAGGCGCCGACCACGGCAAGACCGAGGCCCAGATAGAGATAGTCATTGGTGCCCAACAGGGTCGGCCCCAGTATCAGGAAACCCAACCCCACCAGGAAGTCGATGGCCGCAACCAGCCGGATGATCCGGTAGATGCCGCTTTTGCCGGGGTCGCTTTGGGCCATGGCCAGCGAGCTTAGGGTCCGCCTTGGCCGATCGCAATGGCGGGCATGACGGAGTTGAAAGGGGCTG
>DASXQK010000124.1:0-7626 GCA_036493015.1 Dongiaceae bacterium
GCTTCACGATCGCTCTCCCCTATTAATTTCTGAGCTGAGCGATAAGACCGCGAGCAAGATCAGCGTTCAAGTACTGCCTTGAGGAAGGCCCGCGTCCGTTCGCTGGCAGGGTTGCGGAAAATGACGGAGGGCACGCCGTCCTCAACGATGCGGCCCTTTTCCATGAAAATAACCCGATCCGAAACATCGCGGGCAAAGCTCATTTCATGGGTGACGATCAGCATCGTCATGCCGGATTCCTTGGCCAAGCGGCGAATGACCAGCAGCACCTCGCCGACCAGCTCCGGATCGAGAGCGGAGGTGACCTCGTCGAACAACATGATGCGGGGCCGCATCGCCAGCGCCCGGGCGATCGCCACGCGCTGCTGCTGCCCGCCGGAAAGATGACGGGGAAAGCTGTTGGCCTTGTCGTTCAATCCGACCATGGAGAAGAGCTCTTGCGCCCGCGCCTCGGCCTCGGATCGCGAAAGACCCAGCACCCGCATCGGCGCCTCGATGACATTTTGTAGGGCGGTCATGTGGGGAAACAGGTTGAAGTGCTGGAAAACCATCCCGATCTGCTTGCGGATCAGCCGGATATGGCTGTCGCGATCGCGTACCAGCGCTTCGCCTTCGCGGCGCAAGCCCAGCAGATCGCCGAATACTTCGATCGTTCCGCTCTCGTATCGCTCGAGCGTCATCAGCAACCGAAGGATTGTCGTCTTGCCCGAGCCGCTCGGCCCGATGATGGCGACCTTCTGGCCTTCGGGAATCGTCAGATCAAGCCGGTCGAGAACTACCAATTCGCCATAGGATTTGGAGACGGCGTTAAATCGAACGGCGGGCGTAGTCATGCAGAGCTAGTTCCGGGCCCGCTGGGTGCCGGTCTTCACCTCGAAATGGCGTACGGCCAGCGAGGCGGGATAGCTCATCGCAAGGAAAATCAGCCCGACAAGGGTATAGGGCTCGTTGTAGCGATAGGTCACCCCCGCGATCTGCTCCGCGGCGCCGAACATTTCCGGAATCGTGATGGTGGCAAGCAGGGGCGTATCCTTGAACATGCCGATGAGATAGTTGCCGAGCACAGGAATCATCGGGGGAATTGCCTGGGGCAGGACGATTCGGGTCCAGGTGTGCCGCGGCGACAGATCGAGCGCTATCGAGGCTTCCCATTGTCCGGCCGGCACGCCATCGATACCTGCGCGATATACCTCCGCGATATAGGCGCTGTAGTTCAACCCCAGGCCGACGATGCCTGTTGCAAGCGCATTGAAGGTCAATCCGAACAGGGGCAGGACGTAGAACACGAAATAGAGCTGAACCAGCAGCGGCGTGTTGCGCATGAACTGGATGTAGCCGAGGCAGAGCGTCGGCACGAGGGGCGCCCGCGACATGCGGCCCATGGCGAGTATCAGGCCGCCTACCAGCGCCAGCGCCATGCCCCCGAAGGTTGCTTCAATGGTGATGATGGCGCCGCGAAGCAGAGCCGGCAGAATCTCCAGGGCAAAATGTGGGTCGAACTGCATGTCAGGTCTTTACCGGCAGGCGATAGACCGAAAGACGCGCTTCGAGCCGGCGAACCAGCCAGCCTAGCGGCAGCGCCATGACCAGATAGATCAACAAGACCAGGCCCCAGACTTGTGCGGCCCGGCCCGTCGAGGCGACCATAGTCGAGCCCGCGAAGGTGAGGTCGGTCAGCGTGATCAGGGAAACGAGCGACGTCGCCTTCAGCAACTCAATCAGCAGATTACCAAATGGCGGCATCATCGCCAGAAGCGCCTGCGGCAGGATGACACGGCGCAAGGCAAGGGCCGGCGACATGCTGAGGGCAACACTCGCCTCCCATTGCCCATGGTCCACATGGCGCACGGCGGCGCGGACGATTTCCGATCCATAAGCCGAGAGATTGAGGCCCAGCCCGATGACGGCCGTTGTCATCGGGTCAAGCCGGATGCCGAACGCCGGGAGGATGAAGAACAGGTAGAATAGCTGCACTAGCGCCGATGTGCCGCGCAGGATTTCGACATAGACCGTCGCGAGGAAGCGGACAGGGTGGAAAGGCGCCAACCTCGCCAGTCCCACGACAAAGGACAAGACAAGGGCGACGCCAGCCGCCATCAGCGTTACTTCCAATGTGACCCGGGCGCCCTGCAGCAGAACAGGCAGCAGATCAAACGGGTGCGGCCAGGTCACCAACCATTCCCCCAGGGATGAAGCCCGAGCGCGGCGGCACTACCCCGCGCAAAGCTGGGCTGCCGTCACATCCGCCGGCGGAATCTCGTTCTGCGTGAACCCGAACGGCGCCAATGTGCTCAGCAGCTTGCCGTTAGTATGCATCTCGGCGAGCTGCTTGTTAATCGCGTCCACCAGATCCGTGTCGCCCTTGCGCAAGCCCAAGGACTGGTAATTCAAGGACGGTTTGCCATGGGCATCCAGGATCTGCTCGTAGGGAGCGACGCGCTCCAGATTGGGGTCGGCGGTCGTTGTAATCAGGTTGTTTATCTCGAGGTCCGGGTAATAGATGACATCGACGCGGCCCGCCTGAAGCCCGGCAATTGATTCGGTATCCTTGGAGAAGAGCACGACCTGATCCGGGTTGATGCCCGCCTGTTTGATTTCGTCGACCTGGCTGGTTCCGGTCTGCGTTCCAATCCTTGCCGTCGGGTCCTTCGCCACATCCTTCAGGCTGTGCAGGTTCTTGGGGTTGCCCTTCTTGGCGCCGAATGCGCCGCCGGCCTGGGTTAGCGGGTTGGTGAAGGCGATTGCCTCACAGCGCTTCGGCTTCACATACATGCCGGCCCCGATGATGTCGAAACGGCCAGCATTCAGGCCGGGGATCAGCGTATCGAAGTTCGTGACCACCGGCTGCAGATCTGTGATGCCATAGGGCGCCAGGACGGCGCGGATGACCTCGACGATGGCGCCCGTGATCTTGCCGTCGGTCTCCACATAGCCATAGGGCTTTTCATTGGCGATGCCGATGGTCACCGACTTCGTGCCCTGCAGCTTCTCGAATGTCGTTGCGCCATAGGCAAGACGCGTCCTTGCGGCGAGAATGCTGCCGGCACCCGCCGCCAGTATGCCAATGCCGATACCGTGGCGCAGAATGTCGCGTCGTCCGAAGTTTGCCATGTGAAAGCCTCCCTTTCGTTGCTTCGTTCAATCTCGGTTCTGCCGAGGATCTAGACTGGAATTGCTAGACATAAGCCTTGTCGCGCCGGATGGCCGGCGGGGGCGCGCCGCTCGTTCCCAGGGCGCCGATCCACTCGCCCTCCTTCGACAGCGTATGGGTCGTGATCCACATGACCCATCCATTCGCGACAGCGGTGAGTTCAGCGAGGGTGTGCTGAAAGAGATCGGTGATGGTCGCCAGCCGCTGACCCTTCGACACAGGCTCGCCCCCGCGCACATGCGAATAGATGAGGCCCGAGGCCGGGGCGACCATGAATTGATAGTCGTCGAGCAGGATCGGCTCAGGTCCGGGCGGCAGCGGCTGCGGCGGCAACAGGCCAAGCTGGCGTGCGACATTGAGGACGCCGTCGCGGTGGAATTGCACGTCGCTGCGCGTAAGCAGGGCATTTCGTCCGGATTCGGAAACCAGGCCAACTCGCCCCACGCGCCCCAGCGCCTGGCAGGAGCGGCCCGATTCATTGCTCATCTTGGCCGGCAAACCGAAGATGAGGGGCGGCGCGAAGCAGCGCGCGAGCACTTCGTTCCGGTTGTTGACGACCGGATCATCGCTGCGCTGGAAAACGACATAGGTTGTCAGGTCTTCCCACATTTCGCCGCCATGCATGTCAATCAGCGCCGCCGCATCTGCCGACCAATCGAACAGCAGGGCGTCGGCCAGCGCCTCGGTAAAGCTGCCATGCGGATTGCCGGGATAGAGCCAGTGGATGTTCTTGTCGTCGACAGGAACATTCATCGTGTGGCCGTAGATCCCCGGAATGTTTACGACCGGCATGATGGAGACGGTGCCGCGCAACAGTGCGGGGTCGATGGCGCGCCAGAGAGAGACGGCAGCCTCCAGGCTGGAGGCTTCGTTCACATGGACGCCGGCCATGACGCATAGCCGCGGACCGGCCTCGCGGCCGACAATATCCACCACGGGCCAGCGAAATCCGCCCAGCGCCGGATTGTCGAACGAAAGATGCCCGCGATTGATCCCCGGGCCGCCATTGCCGCTGCTCCATTCGATTCGCATGGACCTCTGCGCCTCAGCCTGCCGCGGCGCGCCCCTGGCGGACGCTGTCACCGGCAATGATGCCGGCATATAAGGGCCTATCTATGTTGCCGCCCGAGAGGATCAAGCCGACCCTCTTGCCGCGCATGCGCTGGCGCTCCTGCATCAGGGCGGCAAGACCCGCCGCCCCCGCGCCCTCGGCCATGTTGTGCGTGTCGGAGAAATAAATGCGGATCGCTCCGGCGATCTCTTCCTCACCCACCAGCACGATCCGATCGGCGCCGGCACGAACGATATCGAGCCCGTCGGCCGGCGGAACCCGGCAGGCAAGGCCGTCGGCGAAAGTGTCGGCGGTCGGCGTGGTCAGCACGTGACCTGCTTCATACGACAAGGCGAAGGCCGGGGCCTCCGACGACACCACGCCGACGATGCGAGTCTTCAATCCCAGCAGGTCGCGGGTACGGATTACGCCGGCAATCCCCGACCCCATGCCGATCGGCACATAGACGGTGTCGAGCTCCGGCGCCGCGCGGAAGAATTCCAGGGCATAAGTAGCCACCCCTTTGACCAGCAACGGGTGGAACGACAGCACCATTTCAAGGCCGCGTTCCCCGGCGAGTCTTTCCGCCGCCTCGCGCGCCATGTCAAAGTCGCGGCCGATCTCGATCAGTTCGCCACCCAGGGCCCGCATCGCCGCATTCTTTTCGCGGCTGTTGCCCTGGGGAACGACGATCGTTAACGGCACTCCCAGCCGCCGCGCGGCAAAGGCGAGGCTCTGGCCATGATTGCCCCGGGTGGCGCTGATCAAACCCGGGCCACCGGGCTGGCGGCGGCGATAGTCATCCAGATAGACGAGCCCACCGCGCATCTTGAAGGCGCCTGTCGGCGTGTGATTCTCGTGCTTCACCCAGACCTCACAGCCCGTGCGCTGGGCGAGCAGCGGCCAAGCGTATTGCGGGGTGGCCGGCATGGCGCCGTGGACGAGCTCTGCCGCTTCCTCGAGTTGGCGAAGATCGAACATCCGATACCTCCATGCTGCAGCGCGAGTGACGATTATCCTTGACCGGCGGCCATTCTGGGTTCGAGGATTGTACGGGTCAAATATAACATTGTATGGCACACAATGTGGACGCCTGATCTCAGCGGCCGCAACCCGGTCAAATATCTCGCAATCGTCGAAGCACTCGCCGATGCCGTCGAGCAAGGTCGTCTGCAATCCGGCACGCGATTGCCCACCCATCGCGAGTTGGCATGGCAGCTGGGACTGAATGTCAGCACGATCACCCAGGCCTATCGGGAAGCGGCCCGGCGCCATCTCGTCACAGGTGAAGTTGGCCGCGGCACCTATGTCCTGGCGGATAGCCGCGAAGCGGCCCTCTTCGGGCTCAAGGATTCCGATCGCGACAAGGTCATCGATCTGTCGACCAATGTGCCGGCCGTGGATCTGCAGAATCACGATCTCGACGAGACGCTGCGCGAGCTCTCTTCGCTCGGCCTTGTTGCCGGCGCCCAAGCCTACAGCTCCGCAGCACTGATCCGCCGTTCGCAGATCGCCGCGGCCTCCTGGCTCGCCTGGCGCGGCTTGCCTTTGCGGCCGCGCGACATCGTGACTTGTGCCGGCGCCCAGCAGGCACTTCTGACCGCGCTGCTCGCCCTATGCCGGCCCAATGACAGTATTTTGGTCGAGGAACTCACTTTCCCGGGGATGAAGGCGGTCGCCAAGCAACTGGGTTTGCGGTTGCAAGGGATCGCCATGGATGACGAAGGGGCAGTACCCGCCAGCATCGACAAGCTTGCTCGCGCCACAGGGGCACGGATCGCGGTGCTGGTTCCCAGCCTGCAAAATCCGACAGGTGCGGTGATGAGCCCCGAGCGGCGCGATGAAGTCGCCGCGGTGTTGCGCAAGCGGGATTTGATCCTTATCGAGGATGATGTCTATGGCGGATTGACCGACGTGCCGCCGCTGGCGCGTGCACTGCCCGAACGCAGTATCGTCGTCACCAGCCTGTCGAAGACCGTGGCGCCGGGGCTTCGCTTCGGGATGGTCGCCGGCACCATGCCCGCCATTCAAATCCTTGCCGGTGAAACCCATGCGACGAGCTGGCAGCTAAGCCCGCTGATGTGCGAGGTCGCCTGCCGCTGGCTCGACTCTGATACCGCGCAGCGGAGGGTTGCCTGGCAGCGCGCCGAGATCGAGCGCCGCTATCGCATGGCGGAGCCGCTGCTGTTGCGCCGCGGGCGCAATGCAAGACGCCATCCCAGCCCCCATGTCTGGATACCGCTCTCCGGCGACAGCGACAGCCGCGCGGCCGCATGCCGCCGTCATGGCGTTGAATTGGTGGCCAGCAGCCTGTTCGCTATTGGCCGCGATGCGGCAACTGGCCTGCGGGCCAGCATTACCGCACCCTCGACCCGGCGCGAATTGAGCCTGGCACTATCGCGGTTGAAGGCAGGTGAGCAGGAATGGCGCGCGGAACCATTGCCCCGCCAGCGCGCTGTGGCATCATGACGGTGGCGCCGGAAAAGGAAGTCTCCATGGATCAATCGGATGCGGTTCGCGGCCGCCTTCACGGTTCGCATTGGGGCGCTTTTTATCCCCTGATGCGTGATGGCCGGATCGTGGGGATAGAGCCCTTTGATCATGATCCCGATCCCTCGCCGATCCTCCGCAACATCCCGGGCGCACTCGAGCATCACACGCGCATCCGCCAGCCGATGATCCGCCAAGGATGGCGGCCGGGTGCCAGCGGCGATCGCCGGCGCGAAGGCGCCAGCTTCATCCCGGTCTCTTGGGATGAAGCCCTGGGCGCAATCGCCGGTGAATTGCAGAGGGTCAAGGCCGCCCATGGCAATGCCGCAATCTTCGGCGGCTCTTATGGCTGGTCCAGCGCCGGCCGTTTTCACCATGCCCGCACCCAGTTGCGCCGGTTCCTGACGCTGTTCGGTGGGTTTACCGACCAGGTGACGAATTACAGCTTCGCGGCGGGTATGACCATCCTGCCCCACGTGCTCGGCTCCAACCAGGCACTGACCGGGCCGGTCACCTCCTGGTCGTCGGTAGCGGCTAACACGAAATTGCTGATCGCTTTCGGCGGTATGCCACTCAAGAACACGCAGGTGCAATCCGGCGGCTGCGGCGAGCATGTCGCGTCAGACTGGGCCCAGGCGATGGCCAAAGCCGGTATGCGAATCGTGAATGTCAGTCCCGTGCGCGCCGATGTGGGCGATGTGCTCTCGGCAGAATGGCTGCCGATCAACCCCAATACCGATGTCGCCCTGATGCTCGCGCTCGCGCATCGCCTTGTTGCCACGGGCCGCCACGACCGAAATTTCCTGGCGCGATGCTGCACCGGCTGGGAGACGTTCGAGGCCTATCTGATGAGCCGAAGCGACGGCGTGGCGAAATCACCGGCCTGGGCGGCACCCATCTGCGGAATCGATGCGGCCACGATCGAGGGACTGGC
>DASXQK010000125.1:0-13336 GCA_036493015.1 Dongiaceae bacterium
CCGATACTTCCGCCGCATCCCTCAATCCTTCGCTGACCAATGACGCTGTCGACGATCGCCACGAACAAGGCGGCAGATCTCTCCCCACCTCGCGCCGGCCACGTCCTGCCGGCGCCTTACGCGCTGGCGTTCTGGCTGATCTTGCTGGCGGTAGCCTTGCTGGGGGTGGCGAATTGCGCATTACTGCCGCCCTTCGAGGAATATGACTCGATCCAGTACTGGTCGGGCATTCAGCAGGTGGCCGATACCGGGGCGATCCCGGTATTGGGCCAGGCGCAAATTTCCGCCGATGTCGATAACTATACCGGCCCGCGGACCTTCGACCAGAGACCGGGCCGTTTTTTCAATGGGCGGCTCTATCGCGATTTCTTCGCCCAGGGCGGCGCTCTGCCCGAGCCTGCAACCCGCCGCTACCAGCCAGGCCAGGAAGGCAATTACGAAGGCCAGCAGCCGCCGCTCTATTTCGTGGCGCTGGCGCCCGCCTATCTCCTCGCGCGCGAGTGGGCTTGGCCGTCACATATGCTGCTTTTGCGGCTGGTTTCCTGGAGCCTCGCCTTCATCGGTTTTGCTACCGGCTCGATTGCCGGCGCGCGCGTGCTGCGCGATCTGCGGATGGCGCCATCGCTCGCGCTTCTGCTCCCCGCCTGGCCGCTGTTGTTTCCGGAGTTCTTTGCCGATATGGCGCGCCTCGGCAATAACGGGCTCTCGCTCTGTTTTGTCGGCATCGCCTGGGCCTTCACCCTGAGCCTTTTGCGCCAGCCCGGCTGGCTTCGGGCCATTGGTCTGGGCGTGGCACTCGGCCTCGGCCTGTTGACCAAGGCCTTCTTCATTCCCATTGCACTGGGCGTCGGGCTTTTGTTTTTCTATCAGGCATTCCGGCTGCGAAGCTTTCGGCCGGTAGCCCCTGTTGCCATCGCGCTTGCGGTCGCTGCACTCGTCGGCGGTGGCTGGTATCTCCATAACTGGCTGACGACGGGATCATTCACCAATCTTGTTGATTACGGCCCGCTGGAGCAGCGGGGCGGGATGCTGAGTTCCATCCTGGCGCAGGGCATCGGGCCGCACGAGGTTCTGCATTTCCTGCGCGGCATGGCGGTGATGGCAGCAACCTTCGTCTGGGCGGGTTCGTGGTCGCGGGCGATTCTCTGGCCGGTCCTGGCTGCGCCGATCCTGCTGATGGCGGCGATCGCGTTTTTGACCTGGATCGTGCGATGGCGGCGCTGGTCCGTCGCCGGCCAGGCGCCGCTGTTTTTCGTCGCACCTTTTGCCGGCGGGCTCGTTTATCACCAGCTGGTCTGGGTATTCAGTGGCGCATCCGACATGGCGGGCACGCCCGGCTGGCATCTGCATGTCGTGGCGTCAGCTCTCGCACTCGCCTTCGCGCTTGGATGGCGATTTCGCCGATTTCTCGGGCTGCTCGCTGCTTATGCCATCCTTTTCCACGCGGCGTGTTGGGCGAGTCAGGCCTCGTTCTTCAGCGGCTGCGCCTATCCTTCCGCGCCGCATGAACCGCTGCAGCTTGAGCCCGGATCATGCCTGATCGATGTCGGGCATCTGGCGGTGCTGGGCGAGCCGCTGCTGGCCGGCCTCGCCTTGCTGCTGGGCATAAGTTCGGCCGGCGCCGCGCTCTTTCTCGCCCGGCGCGCGCAGGCCTTCCAGGCGGCCTGATCTCTATTTGCAGTTGGTGGCGATGCCGGGCGCAATCGCCTGAGCGAATTTCGCGGCGCCAGCGGCTGAAAAATGGCCTTGGTCGACAAAGTCGCTTGGATTCCATGCGATGCCGAGTGGTGCGGCAAGAAACAACGCGCCTGACTTTTCTGCTGTTTGCCGCATGTCTGAGTTGAATTTTTGTACTAAGGGTTTGACGGCCTTACCAGGAATATATGGCCACCATCCACCATAATGGGATTCGATGAGATCGTAGTTCAGGACCTGGGGAACGAAAATTGCCGGCACGCCGAAATGACGATCGATATCGGCAATAAGCCCGATGTTCTCGGTGTAGATTTTCGATAAGCGGAGATCCTCTTCTCCTGAAACAGTTCCGCTGACATCCGGATACCCAGAACCCTGCTGAATCGCCCGATCAACTAACTGCAGAAACAACCAGTAATTGCTGACGGGGCCAGGGCGATAACCGAGGGCCAGGCTGTTCAGTAGGCGCGACTGCTGCATCGGAAAGTAGTCGCTGGTTAAGTCATCGACATGCGCGACATACAGATCGTTCCAGCCTTCGTAGTAGATGGCGCAGAGAGGCTTGACGTCGCGAAATGCGAACAAGGCCTGAAGCATAGCCTCCATAGTTGTAAAGCCCGGCACGCCGTAGTTCTGAATTTCATAATGGGGGCCGAGCAGCCGCGAAAGATTGCTGGCCCAGGTCTCCGAATCGACGACGCCAACGTCATAGGTTGAAGAGCCGCCGAACACATAGATCAATCTGGCATCGGCCGCCTTGTCCGCATTGATCGTCGTGCGCCGATGCATGTTGTCATTGCTGAGGCCGCCATATTGGCCTGGATGCGGAATGCCGACGAATATGGGATGCGGCTCGAACCGATCCAAGATGCCGCGGGCCCATGGGTGATAGGGCCGGTGATTGGCGTTGAAGAAATAGAGTTGGGCGAGGCATTCCAGCAGCAACAGAAAACTAAGGGCGAAGGAAATCATCCGGGTTTTGCGGCTGAGGGCGGTGATCGCGCCGGCAAGGGCGACGCCCATCCACACGAAGAGGTAGGTTTCGCTCGCATGCTGCTGGAGGTCCGAATAGACATCCTGGCCCCGAGGCCAGAAGCGCCAGATATAAAGAGCGGCGGCGCCGATCCCCAGGAAGGCCAGCAGATCCAGCACGAACAGCAATTGGCGCAGCCGGCGTTCGCCTGCGATCTCCTGGACCGTCATGGGCCGCGGTGCTTGTAGGGACATGGGCGAATCGGACCTCGGAACTCTCAACCGGGACGCGGGCCTAACCGGCTGCGGCGATGGGACTTGTATTCTGTATGCCTTTTCGGATAGAGGCTGCCAAGCGCGCGATTCGCCATACCCTTTCAAGAGAGCATTCCTTGGCCGACGGGCTTCATGAGGATCTAAGGCGGCAGGGTGAGGTCAAGCGCGGTTCCGACCGCAGTTTCGGGTTCACCTTTGCCGTCGTGTTTCTGGTCATTGGGCTGTTGCCGCTCCGCCATGGGCTCGGCCTGCGCTGGTGGGCGGTTGCACTTGCCGTAGCCTTCGCGCTTGCCGCCCTCCTGGCGCCGCGCCTGCTGGCCCCGCTCAACTGGCTTTGGGCGCGCTTCGGCGATCTCTTGCACAAGATCACGACGCCGCTGGTGATGGGGCTGCTCTTCTTTGGTGCGCTGACGCCGGTTGCCGCAATCCTGCGCCTCAGCGGCAAGGATCCGCTGCGCCTGAAGCGTGACGGCAAGCTGGCCAGCTATTGGATCGAACGCCGTCCGCCCGGGCCGGCGCCGGACAGTCTGCACCAGGCGTTTTAAACGAGGGGGCGAAGCGTGACATTCCTGACCGAACTTTGGGCTTTCCTGCGAACGCGCAAGAAATTCTGGCTTCTGCCGCTGCTGCTGGTGTTCGCCTTGTTCGGCGCGCTGGTTATCTTTGGCCAGGGTTCGGCCGTCGCACCTTTCATTTACACGTTGTTCTAATCCACGACAGCGATGCGCGTTCTCGGCATCTCGGCCTACTATCACGACAGCGCCGCGGCCCTGATCGAGGATGGGCGGATCGTGGCGGCGGCGCAGGAAGAGCGCTTTACCCGCAAGAAGCATGATTCCCGCTTTCCCAGCGAGGCGATCGCCTATTGCCTGCAGGCCGGGGGTGTTGGCGCCGGCGATATCGACAAGGTCGCCTTTTACGACAAACCGTTCCTGAAATTCGAACGGCTGCTGGAGACCTATATCAGTTTCGCCCCCCGCGGCTTCGCCTCGTTTCGCATGGCGATGCCGCTCTGGCTGCGCGAGAAGCTGTTTCAGCGCAGCCTGCTGACCAGGGAGCTGAAGAAACTTGCGTCCGGCATCGACTGGAACAAGCGCCTGCTGTTTTCCGAGCATCATCTGAGTCATGCCGCCAGCGCCTTTTACCCCTCGCCCTTCGAGGAAGCGCTGGTGCTGACCATGGACGGGGTAGGGGAGTGGACGACGACCTCGGCCGCGCTCGGCCGCGGCAAGGACCTCGCCATCATGCGCGAGATCCACTTTCCCCATTCGCTCGGCCTGCTCTATTCCGCCTTTACCCATTACACCGGCTTCAGGGTGAATTCGGGCGAATACAAGCTCATGGGCCTGGCGCCCTATGGCGAGCCGAAATACGTGTCGCTGATCCGCGACAACCTGATCGATCTCAAACCCGACGGAAGTTTCTGGATCGACCAGTCCTATTTCGATTACTGCACCGGCCTCACCATGACCAACGGGCGCTTCGATACGCTGTTCGGCGGGCCGGCGCGCAAGCCCGAAGCGCCGGTCACCCAGAAGGACATGGATCTGGCGGCCTCCATCCAGGCGGTGACGGAGGAGGTCATCCTGCAGCTGACCCGCGCGCTGCAGGCGGAGACCGGCGCGCAGAACCTTTGCCTTGCCGGCGGCGTGGCGTTGAATTGCGTCGCCAATGGCAAGGTACTGCGCGACGGCCGGTTCAAGAACATCTGGATCCAGCCGGCGGCGGGCGATGCCGGGGGCGCGCTGGGTGCCGCACTGGCCGGCTATCACATGAGCCTCGCAAAGCCGCGGGTAGCGACGGGGAATGTCGCCCACGGGGATATGGCACTCGGCGATGCCATGCAGGGCTCTTATCTGGGGCCGGCTTATGAGCAGAAGGATATCGAGCAACGCCTCGCCACCGCCGGCGCCAGATTCGAGGTGCTGGACGATGCCGGGCTGATCGCCCGCAGTGCGGCAGCGCTGGCCGAGCAGAAGGCACTGGGCTGGCATCAGGGCCGCATGGAATTCGGGCCTCGTGCGCTGGGCGGGCGCTCCATCCTGGGCGATGCGCGCTCGCCTACCATCCAGAAGACGCTGAACCTCCAGGTCAAATACCGCGAATCCTTTCGGCCCTTCGCGCCGGCGGTGTTGCGCGAGGATGTCGCCGACTGGTTCGAACTGGATGGCGATTCGCCCTATATGCTGCTCGTGGCAGCGGTGCGAAAGGAACGCTGCCGGGCGATGGACGAGGACCAGCGCAAGCTCTTCGGCATCGACAAGCTGAACGTGGCGCGCTCCGATATTCCCGCCGTCACCCATGTGGACTATTCAGCGCGCGTACAGACAGTGCATCGCGAGACCAATCCGCGCTTCCACGCGCTGATCGCCGCCTTCAAGCAGCAGACCGGCTGCCCGGTGGTGGTGAATACCAGTTTCAATGTGCGCGGCGAGCCAGTGGTCTGCACGCCGGAGGATGCCTTCCGCTGCTTCATGGGGACCGAGATCGAGGCATTGGCCGTCGGCAACTGCTTCCTCGAAAAACAGGATCAGGATCCCTCGCTGAAGCGCGACTACCGCAATGTCTTCGATGCCGACTGAGGGAAGTGCCGCGGCCGGCGCAGGGGCGCTCTCCGGTTCCTGACCTTCCGCCGCCTTCCTGCTGGCAAGTGCCGCCAAGTGGACTTGTATTCACCGGCGGTCTTCGGATAGAGGCTGTTGGCCCTAAATACCCCGGTGGCGCCCAATGCTGATCGCCGGATCTCGACGAGGCAACCGGCAGCCTAGTGATGAAGAACTGGTCGAGCCGGTGCGGCAAAGGAGCCATGGCATGATGTCCTCATCTTCTCCTGTGTCGGTTGTCCCGGGGGAAAGAATTGTCCGGCTGCTGCTGCTGGTCCTCTTTGCCCTTAGTCTCGCTGTTCTGGCGGCAATCGCGCTCTATATCTTCCAGAAGAAGCCCCATATCGACTACAGCGCGACAAATCGCCTGGCCGATCTGACCTATCTTGAAACCTGGCTGGCCATTCTGGCGACGGGTGCGCTGGCCTGCCTGTGGCGACGGGGCCTCGTGATCGGCTTCGCCGTCTTCCTTCTGCTGATTGCCGAGGCCGGTGCGCAGATTTACGTCTATGTTTCGACGGGCGGAACCTATCAGCCCGAACCGCTGCCCTCGGAGCAGAAATTCGAACCCCACCCTCTTCTGGTGGGCGTGCCCAAGCCAGGCTCCTTCGCTGGCATCGTCCACGACTCACATCACCGCCGTCGCACCGACAATCCGGGGAAGGCGGCGGATGCGCGCGTCATCTTCACCTACGGCGGCTCCACGACCTATGATCTCGCGAACAATGACATGGAGACTTGGCAGAGTGATCTTTCCCGGCAGCTGGGCGCCAACTTCAGCGTGCAGAATCTCGGCGTGCCGGGCTACACCTCCGTCGAGAATCTGATCCAGACGCTGTTCGACTTCCGTGATTTGGCGCCTGCCTGTGCCCTGTACTTCGAAGGCTTCAACGATGTGCGAAATTCGCATGTCCGGGGACTTAAGGTCGATTATTCGGATTTCGATCTACCATTGCAGCGCGGCAATCTCGGGCTGAACTACCCGGGCTTCCTGGCAAACAATCTGCTGTTTGTGCGGGCCGCCATCGGCCTCTTCTCGGAGAGCGAAGTCCATGTCGAGGGAACCGTGAGCGGCGATGTCGATCCCCGCGTTTCCAAAATCTACGTCGAGAACATGAGTCTGATCGGGGAAGTCGCGCGGCATTTCGGCGTTCGCGCCGTCTTTATCCCGGCCGTGGCCAACTGGCAGCAATTGGAGGGCTCGCACGCTCTCGGATGGATCCGTTTCGTCGAGCATAAGGACCTTAAGCGTCTGCTTTACGCCATCGACGAGGATCTTCACAGAGCGGCGGAAAATTCAGGGGCGGCCTTTGTGGACGCGCCTCTCCAGCAGGATTGGACGCCGGAGGACTTCTCTGATTCGGTCCATTTCAACGCTGCCGGCGCGAAGAAGTTTGCTGCCAGCATCGCCCCGGCAATCGCGGATCTTTGCCGCTAACTGCCACTCTTGACTCGCGGTAGGTCGAGAAGGCCCGAGAGGAAACCCGAAAGGACTAGCTGCAGCCCGACGCCCATCGCCACCAGCGAGGGGACCACGGCCCGCATGGTCAGCGAATAGTCGAGGGCGCCGAAATCGAGCATCGCCCAGCCCAGCACGGCGAGCAGCAGGCCGGATAGACCGGCCAGCAGCACGATCACGCCGGTAAGCGTGATCTTCTCCATCGTCGCCCAACGGCGCACCCGATCGAGGATCGAGGTGCTGGGAAGATAGCCCTCCCGCACGGCAAATTGCCGCGCCAGCACGGCGAAGCTCAGCGTCTGCACCCCCAACAGGCCGATGACACCGGCGGCCAGCATGCTGTGGACCTGGAGCACGATGCTGCCGACCGAGATGCTGCCGGCCAGCGCCAGCAGCGTCATCAGCCCGAGGCCGCCCAGCGTCATGATCAGCCCGGGGTAGAGGTAGAGCCAACGCGGGCTGTGCATCAGCAGGAATTTGAGATGGCGCCAGCCGTCCCGCCAGGGGCGCAGATGCGGCGGCCGGCCGCGCCCGTCGGGATGGAGCACGATCGGCACCTCGGCGACCGGCAGCCCGTTGACCACCGCCTTGACCACCATCTCGCTGGCGAACTCCATGCCCGGCATGAAGAGGCCGAGATCGAGGATCGCCTTGCGGTCGAAGCCGCGCAGCCCGCAATGAAAATCGCCGCTGGCGCCCTTGAAGAACAGCACGCCGATGAAGCTCAGCACCGGATTGCCCAGGTAGCGGTTGAGAAAGGGCATGGCGCCGGGCCGGATGCCGCCCTTGAAGCGGTTGCCCATGACCAGCGCGTTGCCATCGCGCAGCCGCGAAATAAAGCCGTCGAGATCGCCGAAATCGTAGCTGTCATCGGCATCGCCCATGATGACATAGCGCCCGCGGGCCGCCGCGATACCGGCCTGAAGTGCCGCGCCATAGCCGCGCTGCTCGGCTGCAATCACCCGCGCACCGGCCGCTTGCGCGAGGCGCTGCGAGCCGTCGGTGCTGCCATTGTCGGCGACCAGGATTTCACCGCTTATGCCCGCCCGCGCCAGATAGCCCTTTGCCTTCTCCACGCAGCGGCCGACCGTCACCGCTTCGTTGAGACAGGGCATCAGGATGGTGAGCTCGATCTCACCGCCGGTCATGCGCGTGGTGGATGCGACGTCGGCCAACTCACATCGCCCGGCTCATATCGAATCGATGGGCCCGAGGAAGTCGCGCTTGCCCAGCTCGACGCCGCAATGGCGCAGGATCGCGTAGGCCGTGGTGGCGTGGAAATAGAAATTCGGCAGCACCATGTTCACCAGATAACCCTGGCCCTTGAAGTTGTAGGTCTGGCCGCCGATGGGAATGGCGATGGCACGATCTTCGGATCCATCGATCTGCGCCGGCTTGTGGCTCTTTACAAAGTCCATGGTTTTGGCGATGCGGGCCTTCAGATCATCAATGGTCTTTTCCTCATCGGGGAATTTCGGCGGCTCGCTGCCGGACAGGCGCGCCGTCCCACCCTTGGCGAAATCGCAGGCCAACTGCACCTGTTTGGTCAGGGGGAACATGTCTGGGAAAAGGCGTGTAGCCAGCAGCACGGCCGGATCGATCTTGCGGCTGGTGGCCTGCTGGGCTGCCTTGTCGAGAATCGCCGAAAGGCTGGTGAGCGTCCGGATGAAGGCCGGAACGGACGCCTGGAACATCGAAATGGCCATGAGCCGCACTTTCTGAATGAAATGTTTACGCGAGTGACGCCGGCACGATAGCCGATCTGGCGCCCGGGCTGAATAGACCGGTCAGGAAGGCTGCTTGAAGAAATCGACTCCATTGCCCAAATCGGAGAACAGGGCTGGCTGGGAGTACGCCATGGCGCGGACCACGTTGCTGATGTCTTCGATTGCGATCGCCCTTGCCGTCGCAAGCCCGGCGCTGGCGCGCAATTTTGGCCAGGTGACGCTGAAGGCGGGCGAGGCGCAGACCGTCTCCATCTTCGGCTTCGGCGGCTACCAGAGCGTGCGGGTATGCAACGATACCACCAGCATCGCCAATGTGAAGGTGACGATCCGGCCCCGCGACCCGCAGCTGCTACAGCCCGGCATGTGCACCGAAAACACCGGCGACCAGATCGAGTTCGTCAATCAGGGCAGCGGCCAGGCGCTCGTCAGCTATAACCCCGCGCCGGGCAATGGCTATGGCAACGGCATGGGCATGTTCGGCAACAATTTTCGCATGTTCGGGCCTTAACCCATAGCCGGCCTAGCCGATAGCCAACGCGGCCTGCCATTCCTCGCGAACCGCGGCCGAGGTCTCACCGGGCCGGCGGGAAACCTCGAACTCCCTGACGCGTTCGCCGCCGGCAAGCCGCCCCAATGCCCAGATGGCGGCACCGCGAACCAGCTCGTCGGCATCATCCAGGCACTCGGTCACGGCCGGCAGCAGGGCGGCATCTCCGCTATTGCCGATGGCGATCAGCACATTGCGCAGGAACCGCCCGCGCCCGATGCGCTTGACGGGTGAGCCCGCGAACATCGCGCGGAACGCGACGTCATTGAGGCGCGCCAGCTCGGCCAGCCGCGGTGCCGCGAGATCGGCACGCGCGATCAACCCCGCTTCGCCGGTGGCTTGGGCAAACTTGTTCCAGGGACAGACAGAAAGGCAATCGTCGCAGCCATAGATGCGATTGCCGATCAGCGGGCGCAGCGAGCGCTCGATCGGCCCCTTATGCTCGATGGTGAGATAGGAGACGCAGCGCCGCGCATCGAGACGATAGGGCGCGGGAAACGCCGCCGTCGGACAGGCATCGAGGCAGCGCCGGCATTCGCCGCAATGATCGCTCTCGGCCTCGCTCGCCGCGAGATCGAGATCGGTGAACACCTCGCCCAGGAACAGCCAGGAACCGAAGTCGCGCGAGACCAGGTTTGTGTGCTTGCCCTGCCAGCCGATGCCGGCGGCCTGGGCCAGCGGCTTCTCCATGACCGGTGCCGTATCGACGAAGACCTTGATGGCGCAGCCGAAGCTCTCGTCCATCCAGCGGCCCAGTGCCTTCAGCTTCTTCTTGATGAGATCGTGGTAGTCGCGGTTGCGGGCATAGATCGAAATCTCACCGGCGTTCCGGACCTCGTTCGGCGTGCCAGGATCCTGCGCACCGTAATTCAATCCCAGCACCACGACGCTGCGTGCCTCGGGCCATAATGTTTGCGGATCGCGCCGACGCGCGGCCTTGTCGGCAAGCCAGCCCATATCGCCGTGATAGCCGGCGGCAATAAAACCCTCGAGGCCGTTCTTTGCTTCCTTGCTGAGCACAGCCGGGGCGAAGCCCACCGCATCGAAACCCAGCGCCAGCGCCCGTGCGCGGATCTGCTGGCGCGGCGATTCCATGCCTCAGCCGCGCCCGCGATAAGGGGCGACGCCCTGGTCGGGAATCCACAAGCCTTTGGGCGGCGATCCTGACTGGAAGAAGACATCGATAGGCATGCCGCCGCGCGGATACCAATAGCCGCCGATGCGAAGCCAGCGCGGCGAGAGCCGCTTGATCAGCGTCTTGGCGATATCCACGGTGCAAGCCTCATGGAAGGCGCCATGATTGCGGAATGAGGCGAAATAGAGTTTCAGGGATTTCGATTCCACCAGCCAGCGATCCGGGACGTAATCGATCACCAGATGGGCGAAATCCGGTTGGCCGGTGATGGGGCAAAGCGAGGTGAATTCCGGCTGCACGAAGCGCACCAGATAATCCCGATCGCGATGGGGATTATCCACCCGCTCCAGCACCGCCTTGTCGGGCGAGGGGGGAATCGTGTTCTTGCCGCCCAGTTGGGTCAGCCCCGCATATCGCTTATCGGCCATCGATCGCCTTGCCTTCTTGTGTCCCGCCGTCAAACATGATCTCGCCGCGGCTGCGCTCGATGCGGAAGCGGGCGATGAAGCCCGAAAGATCGCCGGCTTCGATGGCGCCGCGCAAACCCGCCATTACCGTCTGATAGTAATGCAGGTTGTGCCAGGTCAACAGCATGGAGCCCAGGATCTCCTGGGACTTCACCAGGTGATGGATATAGCCGCGTGAATAGCTGCGGCAGGCGGGGCAAGCACAGCCTTCGTCGATGGGCCGGTCATCGCCGCCATGGCGGGCATTGCGCATATTGAGTTCGCCGAAGCGGGTAAAGGCCTCGCCGGTACGCCCCGAGCGCGTCGGCATGACGCAGTCGAACATGTCGATGCCACGTTCCACCGCGCCGACGATATCCTCCGGCCGGCCGACACCCATCAGATATCGCGGTGCTGCGGCCGGCAAAAAATCCGGCGCGAAGTCGAGAATACGGAACATCTCCTGCTGGCCCTCGCCGATTGCCAGGCCCCCGATGGCGTAACCGGTGAAGCCGATCTCGCGCAACGATGCCGCCGATTCCTCGCGCAGCTCGCGATGGATGCCGCCTTGCATAATGCCGAACAGGTGATAACCCGGCCGCTCGCGGAAGGCATCGCGGCAGCGCTTTGCCCAGCGCATGGAGAGCCCCATGGAATTCGCCGCCTGTTCCGGCGTGGCAGGAAAGGGCGTGCATTCGTCGAAACACATGGTGATATCGGCATCGAGCTGATCCTGGATCTCGATGCTGCGTTCGGGCGTCAGCAAATGCTTGCTGCCATCGAGGTGGGAGCGAAACTCAACACCTTGTTCACCGATCTTGCGCAGCGCCGACAGGCTCATCACCTGAAAGCCGCCGGAATCGGTCAGGATCGGCCCCGGCCAGTTCATGAATTTATGCAAGCCGCCCAGCGAGGCGACGCGCTCGGCCCCCGGACGCAGCATCAGGTGATAGGTATTGCCCAGCACGATCTCGGCGCCGGTGGCCGCGACCGATTCCGGCAGCATGGCCTTGACCGTGCCGGCCGTGCCCACCGGCATGAAGGCCGGCGTATTCACCAGCCCATGAGCCGTGGCGAGGCGCCCGCGCCGCGCCTTGCCGTCCTGTGCCAAGATCTCGAAACCGTTCACGCCGCGCGCTCCAGCAGCGAAGCATCGCCATAGGAAAAGAAGCGGTAGTTTGCGGCGATGGCATGGGCATAAGCCGCCTTCATGCGATCGAGACCGGCAAAGGCTGCGACCAGCATGAACAAGGTTGATTTCGGCAAATGGAAATTGGTCATCAGCAGGTCGACCGCCTTGAAGCGGTAGCCCGGCGTGATGAAGATCGATGTTTCGTCCGTGAAGGCTCGCACATGGCCATCCTCATCGGCCGCCGATTCCAGCAGCCGCAGCGAGGTGGTGCCGACAGCGACGATACGCCGGCCGGCATTGCGGGCGCGGTTGATGGCGGCCGCGGCCGCGGCCGTGATCTCGCCATGCTCGGCATGCATGCGATGCTCTTCGATCCGCTCGCTCTTCACCGGCAGGAAGGTGCCCGCGCCGACATGCAGCGTCAAATGCACCTGCTCGATCCCGCGTCCGGCGAGGACATCCAGCAATTCCGGGGTGAAATGCAGCCCGGCGGTAGGGGCGGCTACCGCACCTTCCGCTCGGGCGTAGACAGTCTGGTAATCGGATGAATCCTGCATAGTGGCGGGCCGCAGCTTGCGGATATAGGGGGGCAGCGGCATCTCGCCATGGCGCTGCAGGGCGTCGCGCAAGGCGTTGCCTGAGACGTTGAAGCGCAAGGCCAAATCACCCTCCGCCGATTTCGCGGTGACCTCGGCGAAGAAGCCGTCAGCAAAGACGATACGCTCGCCAAGCGCCAGGCGCTTGGCCGGTTTGGCAAACGCCCGCCAGCTGTCCGCGCCCTCGCGCTTGTGCAGGGTCACCTCGGTTTTGGCAGAGGGGCCGCCGGCGCGGCCAGCGCGCCGGCCCGACAGCTGGGCGGGGATCACCTTTGTATCGTTGAAGACCAGCAGATCGCCGGCGCCTAACAGCCCGGGCAGATCGCGCACATGGCGATCGCTTACCGACGGTTGGATCCCCGATGAGCCCACCGTCAGCAGCTTTGCCGAATCCCGGGGGTTCGCGGGATATCGCGCGATCAGGCGCCCGGGCAGGTCGAAATCGAAATCAGCGAGGCGAAGGCTCACGGCAGTCCTTTGTCGGCTCGGTCCGGGTTTATTGGCCCGGCTGCCTCTTACACGAAAAACCCCGCCGGGATATTGACAATTCGGCCCCCATGCCTCAGCAAGCGGGCGCCGCGGCACTTGCGCCGGGGCCTGTGAGACGAGGACCGCCAATGATCCGGGAAGACCAGCGTTTTTCAGCCTATTTCGTCGCCGTGGCCGCGGTCTTCGTCACTTGCCTGGTCGTCTCCAATATAATCGCGGTGAAGCTGATCTCGGTCGGCGGTTTTATCCTGCCGGCGGC
>DASXQK010000126.1:0-8565 GCA_036493015.1 Dongiaceae bacterium
GCTGGCGGCGTCGTGGCCAAGGGCGTCGGGGCCAGGGGCGTCGGGGCCAGGGGCGCCGGGGCTGGCAATGTCGTGGCCGGCGGGGTGGCGGCGGGCCCCAGCGCAACGGCGCCGCCACCACCGGCATCGGGCGGCAGTTTCGCGAGACGGTCGGCGGCGGCCGCGTTGCCGGCTTTGGCGGCCTTGGTAAACCAAAGCCGCGCCTGACTTATATTCTTCGGCACGCCGCGGCCGATACGATACATCTCGGCGATGGCATATTGGCCGTCGACGGATCCGCCCTCAGCCGCCTTCTGGAACCAGCCGGCGGCATCGGGATAGCTCTTGGGCACACCCTCGCCGCGATAATAGGAAAGCCCGAGGTTGAACTGGGCTTCGACGACGCCGGATTTCCCTGCCGACAGCCATAGCTGATCCGCCTGGCCCATATCCTTGGGCACGCCGCGGCCTTCGGCATAGAGCATCGCCAGATTGCTCTGGGCGCCGGGAAGTTCCTGGGCGGCGGCCAGACCGTACCACTTCGCCGCCTGCGCCGGATCGACGGGCACGCCGCGCCCGAGATCGTAGAGCAGACCCAGCCCGTATTGAGCATGGGCATCACCCTGACCGGCGGACGACTTCCATTCCTTCAATGCCGTGGCGTAGTCGCCATTGTCATAGGCATCGAGGCCCTTCTGGAAATCGGCCAGCGCCGGTGCGGCCATCAGCATGACGGCCAACAGCGCCGCAGCACCGAAGCTGCCTGCCCGTCGCAGCAACAAGGAAGCGTCAGCCCGCATCGCCCGGTCCTGCCCATTATTCATGTCGAGAGTCTGCAAACACTATGCCGAGAGCGCCCCGGCGAAGCAATGCTTCGCAGCCGGTCTAGTGCCCAGTTTAGTGTATCGGCGACGTTACAGTTTCGTCATCGCCCTCGGGCGCCGGAACAGGCCCAGCCTGGTGATGGGTCATTTTCCACCCCCCGGTTTCGCGCGTGAAATAATTCGTCGCGATCAGGAAGGAACCATCGACTTCCTCGAAGCAGATCACGAAGGCGCTGTCGCCTTGCATGTAAGCTTGGGGCCGCCGGCAGATCACGGCCGGCGATTGCGGGTTGGACAAGATGCCGCGCCAACTCGCCATGACCTTGTCGCGTCCGGCGATCGGGCTCCAGCCCGGATGGATGCAGGCGACCGGATGGCGGCGCGACCACAGGGCATCCATGGCGGCGAAATCGCGGTCGGCGAAGGCGCGATAGAAGGCCTCGTTGGAGAACAGGACAGCGTCGCGTTCCACGCTCCGGCTCACTCTTCTCGGATCGCTCCGACAATGCAGCCAATCCGCCACAACAGCAACAACAAGTCGGCTGGCGATCACCGAGCGATGCTGGGAAACATATGTTTGATCGCCTGATTGACTTTGGCGCGTCCGGTGTATGCCCAGACCGTTTTTAAATGCGAATGGCCGACCAGGCAGCGGAAGCTGTCGACATTGAGTTGGGGCATGTTGGTGATGTTCAATTCTTCGAGCGCCGGCGCTGCACCAACGGGGGAAAGATCTGTGAGGCCTTTCATTGTATCCAACCGAACGCGCCTCAGCGATGCGAGCGGCGACAGGTTCGGCAAGGCGCTGACGTTTCGCATCCCCTCGAGATACAGCTCGCGCAGCGACGGCAGCTTGGCAATGATAGCGAGATCGGCCATTTTGCTAATGCGCATCAGGGTCAGCTTCTCGAGCCTGCGAAATCGCGGCATCAAAGCGAGATTACGGGTACCGCCCAAGATGATGGAAAGGTCGGAGAGCTTATCCAACGGCAAGAATACCGAGAGATCGGGCAGTGTCAGCATGCTGAGCCCGAGTTGACTGATCGGGACCGTCTGGATCGCTGCAATATCTTTTTTATGGCCGGCGAGAAAAAGCGCACTCAGGCACGGCATGGCGCCAAGGAAGCGCAGCGAGAACTTCCTCCTGGTCGGGCCGAAATGTAGTTCCCGCAGCGAGCCGGCGACCAGGGCCAGGGCGGCCACATCGTCGAGATCGTACAGCGCTAGCTGCAGGCGCTGCAGTCCTGGGAAATAGCCAAGAAAATCGAGGTTCCGGCTTGCCCGGCCATAGACGTAAAGCTGTACCTCCGGGCGCGAGCGAAACAACTTCCCTGCCTTGAGCAACTCGTCCGCCGACAGGGGCTGGTCGAACTGGACCACCTGACATTCAGGCTCCAGCGGGCGAAAGGGATCGTCGTGCTGCCCGGCTCTCGAAAGAGACCGGCGGCGCTGCGGGGAAATCGCTTTCGGCTCGCCGGTCGCCATGGCCCTCGCTCGGGCTTTCTGCGGACGGTGGAGTGCGTCAATCCAGGAAGCGCTGGGGCGAGCGACGGGACTTGAACCCGCGACATCCAGATCCACAATCTGGCGCTCTAACCAACTGAGCTACGCCCGCCACCGCGCCGGGGTTTAAACGTCGCAGCCCCACGCGTCAAGCGTCGCTCCGGGAATAGTAAAAGGCGGCCGCTTGCCTAGTTTTTCGCTGGCTGCGGCAAGTCGTTTGCCGCTGCTGATTTCCCTCTTCAATCAGGACGCGCCACCATCGGGACGCGCCTTTTGGGAACAAGCGACGGGAGCAGCCATGTTGAAGCTAGCGAGCGGCATGAGCCGCCTGGGCACCGAGTCAGCCTTCGAAGTCCTCGCCCGCGCCAAGGCGCTGGAGGCCAAGGGCAAGCGCATCATCAATCTCGGCATCGGCCAGCCGGATTTCCAGACGCCGGCCCATATCGTGGAAGCGGCTGCCAAGGCGCTGCGCGACGGCCACCATGGCTATACCCCGGCCAACGGGATTCCCCAGGTGCGAGAAGCGGTCGCGGCCAATCTGCACAAGCGCCACGGCGTGACGGTGGATCCAGCGCAGGTCGTGGTCGTGCCGGGCGGCAAGGTCACCATGTTCTTCGCCATGCTGATGTTCGGCGAGCCGGGTGCGGAGATCATCTATCCCAATCCGGGTTTCCCGATCTACGAGTCCGCCATCAAGTTCACTGGTGCCACGGCCGTGCCGCTGCCGCTGCGCGAGGCGAACGGATTTGCGTTTTCGGCTGACGAGCTGCTCTCGCTCATCACCCCGCGCACGCGCCTGATCATCGTCAACAGCCCGGCCAATCCGACCGGCGGCGCCAATACGGAGGCCGAGGTCAACAAGCTGGTCACCGGCCTCGCCAAACATCCCGACGTCGCGATCCTCAGCGACGAAATCTACAGCGAAATGCTCTATGGCGGCCGCAAGCATGTCAGCCTGCTCCGCTTTCCGGAGCTGCGTGACCGGGTGATCATGCTGGATGGCTGGAGCAAAACCTATGCGATGACCGGCTGGCGCATGGGTTATGCGGTGTGGCCAGGCAACCTCGCCGAACAGGCAACGCGGCTCGCCATCAATTGCCATTCCTGCGTCAACGCCGCCGCGCAATGGGCGGGCGTGACCGCGCTGAACGGTCCGCAGGACGAGGCCCAGAAGATGATGAAAGCTTTCGATGAACGCCGAAAGTTCGTGGTCGCCGAGCTGAACAAGCTGCCAGGCGTCTCCTGCGTCGATCCCGCCGGCGCCTTCTACGTTTTCCCCAACATTTCCAAGCTCGGCCTGTCGGCCAAGCAGCTTGAGCTCAAGCTGCTGGAGGAAGTGGGCGTCGCCACCATCGCCGGCACCAGTTTCGGCTCCTATGGCGAGGGGTATCTGCGCGTCTCCTACGCCAACAGCATCGAGAATATCGGGACCGCCATGCAGTGGTTCGGCGAATGGCTGAAGCGGCGCAACGCCGCCTAAAAGAAGTGCGCTCTGCCTAAAAACTGGGCAGGCATGATCTGGAAGGGCCGGCACTCATCTAGAGACCGGCCCTTTTCGTTTTGGCACGCCGCTTGCTCTGAACCCGGACAGAACCAAAGCCGGGACAAAGCACATGAAAAAGATCGAGGCGATCATCAAGCCCTTCAAGCTGGATGAGGTGAAGGACGCCCTTCACGAAGTGGGCATCAAGGGTATCACGGTCACCGAGGCCAAGGGCTTCGGCCGGCAAAAGGGCCATACCGAGCTCTATCGTGGCGCCGAATACGTCGTCGACTTCCTGCCGAAAGTGAAGGTGGAAGTCGTGCTGGAGGATTCGCTCGTCGAGCGCGCGGTCGAAGCGATCCAGCAAGCCGCCCATACCGGGCGCATCGGCGACGGCAAGATCTTCATCACCACCATCGACGAAGTCATCCGCATCCGCACCGGCGAACGAGGCGCCGACGCCATCTAATTAACCCGACTGCTCTTCCAAATTTCAAACCGCAATCCAGGGAAAGACTGAAAATGGCCGACACGAAAGCCGATACGAAGAAGGTGTTCGATCTGATCAAGCAGCATGAGGCGAAGTATGTCGATTTTCGCTTCACCGATCCGCGCGGCAAGTGGCAGCACATCGCCCAGCATATCAGCACGGTGGACGAGGACATGCTGACCGAGGGGCTCATGTTTGACGGTTCCTCCATCGCCGGCTGGAAGGCGATCAACGAGTCCGACATGATCCTGTTGCCCGATTGCGGGACGGCGCGCATGGACCCCTTCGCCGCCCAGCCCTCTCTCGTCGTCTTCTGCGACGTACTGGAGCCGCTGACGGGCCAGACCTATGCCCGCGATCCGCGCTCCGTCGCCAAGAACGCGGAAGCCTATCTCAAGAGCACCGGCATCGCCGACACCTGCTTTGTCGGACCCGAAGCCGAATTCTTCGTTTTCGACGACGTGCGCTACGACGTGCAGATGAACGGCGCCTTCTACGAGCTGATTTCCGAAGAAGGTCCTTATCTCTCCGGCAAGAAGATGGAAGAAGGCAATCACGGCCATCGCGCACAGGTGAAGGGCGGCTATTTCCCGGTGCCGCCGATCGATGCCTCGGCCGATCTGCGCGCCGAGATGCTGACAGTGATGGCGGATATGGGCGTCGAGGTTGAGAAGCATCACCACGAGGTGGCGCCGAGCCAGCACGAGCTCGGCATCAAGTTCAATCATCTCGTCAAATGCGCCGACAACATGCAGATCTACAAATATGTGGTGCACAATGTCGCGCACAGCTACGGCAAGTCGGCGACGTTCATGCCCAAGCCGATCAAGGGCGACAACGGCTCGGGAATGCATGTGCATAATTCGCTGTGGAAGAACGGCCAGCCGCTGTTCGCGGGCAACGGCTATGCCGATCTCTCGGAGACGGCGCTCTATTACATCGGCGGCATCATCAAGCATGCCAAGGCGCTGAACGCCTTCACCAACCCGCTGACCAACAGCTACAAGCGCCTGATCCCCGGCTTCGAGGCGCCAGTGCTGCTGGCCTATTCCTCGCGCAACCGTTCGGCCTCCTGCCGCATCCCTTATGTGGCAAGCCCGAAGGGCAAGCGCGTGGAAGTGCGTTTCCCTGATCCGGGTGCCAATCCCTATCTCGCCTATTCTGCGCTGCTGATGGCTGGTCTCGATGGCATCCAGAACAAGATCCATCCCGGCGATCCGATGGACAAGAACCTCTACGACCTGCCGCCGGAGGAACTGAAGAATGTGCCGACGGTCTGCGGCTCGCTGCGCGAAGCGGTGCAGTCGTTGCAGGCCGACAACGCCTTCCTCAAGAAGGGCGACGTCTTCACCGGCGATCTGATCGATTCATATCTCGAGCTGAAATGGGAAGAGATCTACGCCTTCGAGCACAGCCCGCATCCGATCGAGTTCAAGATGTACTACTCGGTCTGAGCCTCAGCCCGTACGAACGAAGCGAATTTCCCTGTGCCCTGACCCCTCGTCTTTCGACGGGGGGTCTTTTCTTTGCCAGCCGGCCTTGAAGCGGCTTCACGTAGCGCCTGCGTCAGCTAAAATTGCGCCGTTTCGCCCTCGGCAATTTGGAGATCGCCATGACAATTACCTTTGACGTCCTGTTACCCGGCGTTGCCGTTGTAGCAGGACTTCTGGTTCTGCTGTTCCCTCGCCTGGTTCATATCATCGTCGGCGTTTACCTGCTGGCGATAGGCGCGATCGGGCTCTGGCCCCACTTCGGGCACGGCTAGCCTAGGCGGAGGGTACCGGCCGGGGCTGGCCTTTGTCGTCGATAGCGACATAGGTAAAGAGCCCGCTGGTCACTTGCTCGGCGGAACCATCGATCCGCCGCTCGACCCAGGCATCGATCTGCACGCCGATAGAGGTGCGGCCCACCCGCTTGACCTCGGCATAGCAGCTCACCAGATCGCCGATCATGACCGGCCGGTGGAAGGTCATTGCCTCCACCGCCACGGTGGCTACCCGCCCCTTGGCCCGGCGGATGGCGACAACCGCCCCGGCCAGATCCATCTGGGCCATCATCCAGCCGCCGAAGATATCGCCATTGGCGTTGGCATCGGATGGCATGGCGATGGCGCGGATGGCGGGATCTCGGCCCGCAGGCGAGCTGGCGGTCATGATTGCCTCAACATCTTGTGGATCGTTTCCCGCCATCCTACCGCATGCTGCTTGTTTCCGGCGAAGCCCATCACCATAATCCCGCGCCATGAATGACCTGTTTTCCGCCGCATCCGGCAAGAAATCCAACGATTACTCGGCCAAGGACATCGAGGTCCTGGAGGGGCTCGAGCCCGTCCGCCGGCGCCCCGGCATGTATATCGGGGGCACCGACGAGCGCGCCATGCATCATCTGGTGGCCGAGGTGCTGGACAACGCCATGGACGAAGCCGTGGCGGGCCAGGCGACCCGCATAGAGCTGGAGCTGGATGAGAACGGCATCGTCACTGTGCGCGATAACGGGCGCGGCATACCCATCGATCCCCATCCCAAGTTCAAGGACAAATCGGCGCTGGAGGTGATCCTCACCACGCTTCATTCCGGCGGCAAGTTCAGCGGCAAGGTCTACCAGACCTCCGGCGGTCTGCACGGTGTCGGCCTCTCGGTCGTCAATGCGCTCGCCGACAAGCTCGATGTCGAGATCGCTCGCGACAAGCAGCTCTACACGCAGAGCTATGCGCGCGGCAAACCGGCCGGCAAGTTGAAGAAGGCAGGATCGGTCAACCGCCGCGGCACCACCATTCGCTTCCATGCCGATCCCGATGTCTTCGGCAAGGAAGCCCGCTTCCAGCCGGCGCGCCTATACCGCATGGCGCGCTCCAAGGCCTATCTCTTCCGTGGTGTCGAGATCCGCTGGCACTGCACGCCCACGCTGATCGCCAAGGGCGACGATACCCCGGCGGAAGCGGTGCTGCATTTCCCCGGCGGGCTCGGTGATTTCCTCGCCGCCAGCCTCGCCGAGCGCCAGACCGTAACCGCCACGCCCTTCGCCGGCGAAGCGACCCTGCCCGAAAAACAGGGCCGGCTGGAATGGGCCATCGCATGGCCCGTCGATGGCGATGGCTTCCTCAATTCCTATTGCAACACCGTGCCCACGCCCGAGGGCGGTACCCACGAGGCGGGCTTGCGCAGCGGCCTCAGCCGTTCGCTGAAGGCCTACGGCGAATTGATCGGCAACCGCAAGGCTGCCCAGATCATGGCGGAAGACATTTGCGGCGGGGCGGTGATGATGCTCTCGCTGTTCCTGCGCGAGCCCCAATTCCAGGGCCAGACCAAGGAAAAACTCGCCAATACCGAAGCCACCCGCCTGGTCGAGGCGACAATCAAGGACCACTTCGACCACTGGCTCTCTGCCGACAAGGAGCGCGCGCGCGAACTGCTCGAGCGGATCATCGAACTGGTCGAGGAGCGTCTGCGGCGCAAGCAGGACAAGGAACTGACGCGCAAGACCGCGACCCGCAAGCTGCGCCTGCCCGGCAAACTGACCGATTGCAGCCGCGACAGTGCTGACGGCACGGAGATCTTCATCGTCGAAGGCGATTCCGCCGGCGGCTCCGCCAAGCAGGCGCGCGAACGCCAGACCCAGGCCGTGCTGCCGCTGCGCGGCAAGATCCTGAACGTCGCTAGCGCCACGACGGAGAAACTGGCCCAGAATCAGGAACTGATCGATCTGATCCAGGCGCTGGGCTGCGGCACCCGCGACAAGTTCGACGAGAGCCGGCTGCGCTATGAGCGGGTGATCATCATGACCGACGCCGATGTCGATGGCGCCCATATCGCCTCGCTGCTGATGACCTTCTTTTATCGCGAGATGCCGGGTCTGATCGAAAAAGGCCATCTCTTCCTGGCCCTGCCGCCGCTTTATCGCCTGACCCAGGGCGGCAAGACGATCTATGCCCGCGACGACAAGCATAAGGACGAACTGATGAAGACCGTCCTTGCCGGGCGCGGCAAGGTTGAGATCAGCCGCTTCAAGGGGCTGGGCGAAATGCCGGCTGCCCAGCTGCGCGAGACCACGATGGATCGGGGCAAGCGCATCCTGTTGAAGGTTTCAGTGCCCGAGCGCTATGGCGAGGGCGATCGGGGCGAAGCCCGCAAGACGGCCAACCTGGTCGAGAGCTTGATGGGGCGAAAGCCGGAGCTGCGCTTTGCCTTCATCCAGGAACATGCCAAGCAAGTTCGCGATCTGGATGTTTGACCTCTTGCGCCGGCGGCTGCCGTTCCTACAATTCTAGGTGTGAACTGGAGGTCCCG
>DASXQK010000127.1:0-1872 GCA_036493015.1 Dongiaceae bacterium
ACGTCATCGCCGATCTCGGCGGTCTCGCCGATCACGATGCCCATGCCATGGTCGATGAACAAACGATGGCCAATGCAGGCCCCGGGGTGGATCTCGATGCCGGTAAAGGCGCGGCCTGTCTGGGAGATCATGCGGGCCAAAAGCCGGTAGCCATGCTTATAAAGCCAGTGGGCCGGGCGATGGAAAAACAGGACATGCACACCCGGATATGTAAGTAGAACCTCCAGCCGCGACCGGGCGGCCGGATCGCGGGCCATGACCGAATCGAGATGCTGGCGAATACGCTTGAAAATCATGGGTCTCACCGTGGTAAAGTCCCACCCCGTCAGGCGGATATCGCGCTTGGCGGCGGTCGAGGAAGATATAATAATTCCTACTGCGTTAGTCAAGTTTAGGACGTTGTTCGGCGGCCAATCTAGTAGCTATTTCCGACTGGCCAAGTCGGATTATTGACCATTCCCGGATTAATGGATTTGCGAGGCTGATCGGCTATGCCCGAAGTGATTATGAACGGCCCGGAAGGCCGCCTGGAGGGGCGCTATCAGCACGGCGAGGGCAATACGGCCCCGATCGCCCTGATGCTCCATCCGCACCCGCAGCATGGCGGGACGATGAACAACAAGGTGATTTACGCGCTTTATCACGAGTTCGTCGAACGCGGCTTTTCGGTGCTGCGCTTCAATTTCCGCGGCGTCGGCCGCAGCCAGGGCAAATTCGACCGTGGCGAGGGCGAACTCAGCGATGCAGCCTCGGCGCTCGACTGGCTGCAGACCTATAATCCCAACGCCTCGGCCTGCTGGATCGCGGGATTTTCCTTCGGGGCCTGGATCGGCATGCAGTTGCTGATGCGCCGGCCGGAGATCACCGGCTTCATCAGCGTGGCTCCGCCGGCGAACATCTATGATTTCAGCTTCCTTGCCCCCTGCCCCTCATCGGGGCTGATGGTCCAGGGCGACCATGACGATGTCGTGCCCCATGAGGCGGTCGCCAAACTGGTCCAGAAGCTGAGCAACCAGCGCGATATCAAGATCGACTACAAGATCATCAAGGGTGCGAACCACTTCTTCAGCGACCATCTCGATCAGCTGAAGGGCGTGGTTGACGAATATTTGAACCGCGTCCTGCCGGCCGCCGATACGGACGCACCGGCCAAGGGCAAAGCGAAAGCAGCAGCGCGCTAATAAGGGGCGCTGATCAGACCCGCGGGTTAAATCCGGGCGGGGGCGCGGTCCAGTTTTCCGCCCGTCATGGGATGCGGCACGCCCGTCGTGCCCGGCACGCTGAGCGGCAGCTTCGCCAGCGAGCGCACGGCGAGATAGGCGAAGGCCTGGGCTTCCAGCACATCGCCGTTCCAGCCGACACTTTCCACTGGATCGACCGGCACACCGAGTTCGGAGCGCAATGCCGCCATCAGCGCCGGGTTATGCCGGCCGCCGCCGGTGACCAGCCAGCGCCCTGGCGCTTCGGGCAAAGCCTCGCGCGAATGGGCAATCGAGGCCGCGGTGAAGGCCACCAAGGTCGCCGCCCCATCGGCGGGCGACAGTTGAGAGACGGCTGCAGGATCGAAGGCATCGCGGTCGAGGGATTTCGGGGCCGCCAGGGCGAAATAGCCATGCGACATAAGGCTGGCCAGCGCCTTGCGGTCGACCCGGCCCGCTGAAGCCAGCCGGCCATCCTCATCCACCGGCCGGCCCGTATGGCGAAAGGCCCAATCGTCGATCAGGGCATTGCCGGGCCCGGTATCGAAGGCGAGCAGCGAATCCTTGTCATCGCCAATGAAACTGACATTGGCCACGCCGCCGATGTTCAGCACTGCCAGCGGCCGCGCCAGCTTCGCTGCGAGCGCCTGGTGGTAGAGCGGCACGAAGGGCG
>DASXQK010000128.1:0-2967 GCA_036493015.1 Dongiaceae bacterium
TCGGCGATGACGCGCCAATAGGTGCCGGCATCGGGCGTGCCGACCGGCTTGCCCTCGAACAGGATCGATGTCGCGCCATGCAGCAGCGGGGCATAGACGATGTAGGAGTGGCCCACGACCCAGCCGACGTCGCTGGCGGCCCAGAACACCTCGCCCGGCTTCACGTCGTAGATATTGGCCATGCTCCAGGCGAGCGCCACCGCATGGCCGCCATTGTCGCGCACCACGCCCTTGGGCTGGCCCGTCGTGCCGGAGGTGTAAAGGATATAGAGCGGATCGCTCGCCAGTACCGGCACGCAGTCATGAGGTGTTGCACCTGACAGCGCTTGCGACCATTCGATATCGCGCCCGGCAATCAGTTCGCAGCTAAGCTGCGAGCGCTGCAGGATGATGCAATGCGCCGGCTTGTGCCGGGCAAGCTCGAATGCGCCGTCGAGCAGCGGTTTGTAGGGAATGATCTTGTTGACCTCGATGCCGCAGGAGGCGGAGATCACCAGCTTCGGCCGGCAATCGTCGATCCGGGTAGCGAGCTCGCCCGCGGCGAAACCGCCGAAGACAACGGAGTGAACGGCGCCAAGCCGGGCGCAGGCCTGCATGGCTATCAGAGCTTCCGGCACCATGGGCATATAAATGATGACGCGATCGCCCTTGACGATGCCGAGCCGGGCGAGCGCACCGGCAAACAGCGCCACGTCATCGCGCAACTCGCGATAGGTGAACTGCTTTTTCGTGTTGCTGACCGGGCTGTCATAGATCAGGGCCAGGCGGTCCCCATGACCGGCCACGACATGCCGGTCGAGACAGTTATACGAGGTGTTCAGCTTGCCGCCGGTGAACCAGCGGTCGAAAGGCGTGTTCGAGCGGTCGAGCACGGTCTTGAACGGCTCGATCCAGTCGATCGCCTTTGCCGCATCGGCCCAGAATCCTTCGGGGTCGGCGAGGGAACGGCGGTAGACCTCTTCGAAACGGCCCATGATTCCTCCCTGCGGCGCTGGCCCTTTCAGGCCGCAGCCATCCACTGGCGGTAATCTTCCACCAGGCCGGCAACGGCGACCTCCATAATCCGCTTGCCCGCCTCGATCGAGGCAAGGCCGGGATTGGAGCCGATGCGCCCATCGGGGAATTTGCGCCGGTAATCCGCCGCATCGCTGAAATCGCCACGCGGGGCAATCTCCGGCTCCAACTTCATCGGCCGCGCCGCCTCGGGATGGATATGCCAGGTGAGCGAGACTTCCGAGGGCGTGGCATGGCTGCCCTCGGCCGAGCCGTAAAGCTCGCGCGACAAGCTGGCGAAGCCGTCGGCCTGCCACCAGTTGCGCAGGCGGCATTTCAATTCCGGGCCGTTGCCGGTTGCGGCCAGGCTGGTATCGGCATAGATCTCGGAAAAGGCTGCCTGGGCGGTCGCGACATTACCGCCATGTCCGTTGATGAAATAGAAGCGGCGGAAGCCGTGGCGGGCGAGCGATGCCACCCAATCGCGCATCACCGCGATCAGGGTCGAGGGGCGCAGCGTCATCGAGCCGGTGAAGGCCATGTGATGCTGGGCCATGCCGACCGAAATCGTCGGTGCTACCAGCGCCTCGGTCTTCTCGCCCACGACCCTGGACAGGGCCTCGGCACAGATCGCATCGGTGCCGATCAGCCCGTTGGGCCCGTGCTGCTCGGTCGAGCCGATGGGAATGATGATGCCCTGGCTTTTGGCCAGATAGCGTTCGACGTCCGGCCAGGTCTGCAGATGTAACAGCATCGCGCCCTCGCTCCTGTGAGCCCCTGTTGTGCCCGCCCCCGCGTCGCGTGGCAATACCGCTGCGTGGCATTGCTGGGACGTGGCAATACCCCCGCGTGGCAATATAAGCGGGCGGATGCTATGAGCGGGCGATCATGACCCCGCTTCTGGTTCATGCCGTGGTGCCGCCCGAGCGGGTTGGATTGACGGCTTTGCGCATTCGCCAGCCGCTGGCCGCCTTGGCGAGATTGCCAAGCATCGAATGCCGCATCGACGAGGCGGCGGGCTTCCGTCCCGATCGCCGTGTTATGGCCAAGATCCTGCTGATGCAGCGCCGTATGCTGAACCTGGCCGATGCCAGGCTGCTTCTGCGCCCGCTGATCGATGCGGGCTATGTCGTGATGATGGAACTCGACGATCACCCGCTTCGCCGCGCCGGCTACGCCGAAGCGGGCTTTCTCGGCCTGCGCGCCATGCATGCGCTGCAAACGACGACGGAACCGTTGGCCCAGGTATTGCGCCAATACAATCCAACGGTCGGCGTGTTCGCCAACCAAATCGAAACCCTGCCGCCGCTGCGCCGGCGCGAGGGACCCGCGAGCCTCTTCTTCGGTGCCCTCAAACGCGAGGCCGATTGGGCGCCCCTCATGCCGGCGCTGAATCGCCAGCTTTCCCGCCGGCCCGAGGTGAGGGTCGAGGTTATCCATGACCGCGCCTTCTTCGACGCCCTGATAACTGCGAACAAACACTTCACCCCGACTAGCCCTTATGGCGCTTATCTCGACCTGCTCGCCGGGAGCGATATTTGCCTGATGCCGCTATCGGACAATGCGGTAAATCGCTGCAAATCCGATGTGAAATTTCTTGAGGCGGCGGCGGCCGGTGCTGCGGCGCTGGCGAGCCCTGTCGTCTATGCCGGCACGATCCGTGAGGGCGAAACTGGGTTGTTGTTCGAGAATCCGGAGGTTTTCGAGGCGAAGCTCTGCGCCCTGCTCGACCAGCCCGATCTGCGCCAGCGTCTGGCCGCCGCGGCCCATGATCATGTGTGCCAGACACGCCTGCTCGCCGGGCATATCGCCCGGCAGGCCGATTGGTATCGCATGATATGCGCAAGCCGTGTACTGCTGACGGCAGAGCTTGCCGCCCGCGCTCCCGACTTGCCCTTAAGCTAAAGCGGCTTAAGGCGATCAGGCTCTAATGCTGATCGTGACCGGCGATTTCGTCCTTGATTCGAAGCTTTT
>DASXQK010000129.1:0-2263 GCA_036493015.1 Dongiaceae bacterium
CGAGGATCTGATCGTGGGCTGCGCCATGCCGGAGGGCGAGCAGGGCCTGAACATTGCACGGCTCGTGGTGCTGCTCGCCGGATTGCCGGATACGGTGGCCGGGGCGACGATCAATCGCTTCTGCGGCTCTTCCATGCAGGCCATCCATATGGCGGTGGGTGCGATCGCAACCGGTGCCGGCGATGTTTTCTTGTGCGGGGGCATCGAATCCATGACGCGGGTGCCCAATGGCGGATTCAATCCTCTGCCCAACCCGGTTCTGGCGGCGCGCTCGCAGGCCTACATCTCCATGGGCGAGACGGCGGAAAACGTTGCGCGCAAATACAAGATAGGGCGCGAGCGGCAGGAGAAGCTCGCCGTCGATAGTCACGCCCGTGCCGCGGCCGCCCAGGCGGCGGGCAAGTTCAATGACGAGATCATCCCGATCGTCAGCGGCGACAAGACGATCGACAAGGATGGCTGCATCCGTCCGGGCACCACGATGGAAATCCTCGCCGGGCTGAAGCCCGCTTTCGAGGCGAATGGCACGGTGACGGCCGGAACATCCTCGCCGCTGACCGATGGTGCGGCCTGCGTGCTGGTGGTCAGCGAGGATTACGCCAAGGCCCATGGGCTGAAGCCGATGGCCCGCATCAAAAGCAGTGCGGTTGCCGGCTGCCCGCCGGAGATCATGGGGATCGGGCCGGTGGCGGCAACCCAAAAGGCGCTCAAGCGCGCGGGTCTTTCCATCGGCGATATCGATGTGATCGAGCTGAACGAAGCCTTTGCCGTGCAGGCGCTGGCCTGCATGGATGATCTCAAGATCGACTGGGCGAAGACCAATCTCGATGGCGGCGCCACGGCCATCGGCCATCCGCTGGGCGCCACGGGCGCGCGCATCACCGGCAAGGCAGCGCAATTGCTCAAACGCGAAGGCAAAAAATTTGCGCTCTCGAGCCAATGCATCGGCGGCGGGCAGGGGATCACCACGATCCTGGAGGCCATTTGATGGAAATCCGCCGCGCTGCCGTCATCGGCGCCGGCGTGATGGGTAGCGCGATCGCGGCCCATATCGCCAATGCCGGGGCGCCGGTCGATCTGCTGGATATCGTGCCGAAGGATGCAAGCGACCGCGACGCGATCGCCAGGGGTGCCATCGAGCGGCTGGGCAAGACCGATCCCGCACCGCTGATGCATCGCGACAACGCGAAGCTGATTCGGCCCGGCAATATCGAGGATCATCTTGATCGATTGAAGGAGGCCGACTGGGTCGTCGAGGCCGTCGTCGAGAATCTCGCCATCAAGCAATCGCTCTACAAGCGCATCGGCGAGGTGGCAAAGCCCGAGGCCTTCATCACCTCGAACACGTCGACCATTCCGCTGAAGGCGCTGAGCCAGGGCCTGCCCAAGGCTTTGGGCGATCGCCTGGCCATCACGCATTTCTTCAATCCGCCGCGCTATATGCGGTTGCTGGAGATCGTACCGCCTCAAGGCGGCGCCAATATCCAGGCGCTGATCGATTTCGCCGATCATCGCCTGGGCAAGAGCGTCGTGATTTGCAAGGACACGCCGGGCTTCATCGCCAACCGCATCGGCGTCTATTGGCTGCAGGACGCAACGAAAGAAGCCGTAGAGGGCGGGTTGACGGTGGAGGAAGCCGATGCGGTGATGGGGGCACCCTTGGGCATTCCCAAGACCGGAATCTTCGCACTGACCGACCTCGTCGGGCTCGATCTGCAGCCCCATGTCGATAAGTCGCTGGCCGATGCGCTGCCCAAAGATGATCCCTATCACCAGGTGCGCCGAGCCTGGCCGCTCTTCGACAAGCTGATCGCCGAGGGGTACACCGGCCGCAAGGGCAAGGGCGGTTTCTTCCGGATGGTGCGCAACGGCGCGGAGAAGCATCTGGAGGCGCTCGACCTCAAGACCGGACAGTATCGCGAGTTGGAAAAGCCCCGGCTCGATAGTGTGGAAGCGGCCCACGGGGGCTTGCGTGCCCTGATGGAGCATCCCGACAAGGGCGGACAATTCGCCTGGCGCGTGATGTCGCGCACCCTCGCTTATGCTGCCTATGTCGCGCCCGAAGTTGCCAGCGATATCGCCTCGGTCGACCAGGCCATGCGCCTGGGCTTCGGCTGGAAATACGGACCCTTCGAACTGATCGACCGGATGGGTGCCAAGTATCTTTCCGATCGGTTGATCGCGGAGAAGCAGCCGGTACCCACGCTTCTCGCCGCCGCGGCCAAGGTCGGCAGCTTTTATCGCGAGCAGCAGGGACGCCGCG
>DASXQK010000130.1:0-10205 GCA_036493015.1 Dongiaceae bacterium
TTCGTCCTCGAGGGCCGTCTGGACGCCTTTGAGGGGGAAAACCGCGTTTTGTCGCGCAATTGGCATGTCCTGCGGCCTCGGGACCAGGTGTGAGCGGCCGGGCCCGACAGGACCTTGTTTGGCGACCCTCCTTGGGCGCAAGATTGACCGGATTTAAAAACGATCAACAAAACGACGAGCCACACGAAACCCCGAAAGGGATAACAAAAACAGGGAGGAATACATGTCTGTTGGGAAGCTGAGCCGCCGCGACGTTCTCAAGAGCGCCGCGGGTGTGGCGACGATCACCGCTCTGGGCCTGAAGCCGCATCTGGTTATGGCGGCCGATGATGGCGTCCTGAAGGCCCGCATGGTCGAGGACATCCAGATCCTCGATCCCGGCTACATGATCGGCGGCGCGGAGACGACGATCCTCTATGCCTGCATGCCACGCCTGGCGGTGCCGGTTCTCGGCAGCGATGGCACCTGGGGCTGGAAGCCCTCGGACTATGTCGAGAGCATCTCCATGGCCGATGACGGCATCCACATCCCCTTCACCCTGAAGCCGGGCTTCATGTGGAGCAACAATCTCGGCGAGGTGACCACCGACGACGTCAAATACTCTTTCGAGCGCATGCTGAAATCCGACTGGAGCGCGCGCTGGCCCACCCTCGACCGTGTCGACGTGAAAGACAAATACAGCGGCACGATCGTGCTCAAGAAGCCGTTTGCCGGCACCTTCCTGATGGGGGCGGCGTCGGAATCCGGATCCATCGTTCCGAAGGGCGCGGTGATGAAGCTGAAGGACGAGAAGTTCACCACCGAGCTGCCGGCCCAATGCGGCCCCTACACGATGGTCTCGTGGACGCCCAAGCAGAGCGTCGTGCTCAAGGCCAATCCCGACTGGAAGGGCACCAAGCCCGATTTCGCCGAAATCCACCTGATAGATGTCGAGGATACCAAGGCGGCCGAGCTCGCCTTCGAGGCAAAGGAAGTGGCTGTCGCCCATATCTCGCTGGAAACGGCGGCCCGCTACAAGAAGGCGGCGCCAGCCAACAGCAAGCTGATCGAACTGCCGGGCCCGCTGTTCACCTGGCTCGGCATGAACACCGACAATCCGAAGCTGAAGGACATCCGTATCCGCAAGGCCATTCAGCGCGCGGTGGATACGAAATCCGTGATCGCCGGCGCCTATGCGGGTGCGGCACCGGAATCCCACGGCGTGATCCCGATCGGCATCATCGGCCATCGCGAGAAGTCGGGCTTCTCCTATAACCCCGACGAAGCCAAGGCCCTGCTGAAGGAGGCCGGCGTCTCCGGCCTGCAGATCGAGATCGTGGCGCTGACCGGCGAACCGGAGCAGGTCGCCGCCGCCCAGGTGATCCAGGCTAACCTCGCCGATGTCGGCATCGAAGCCAAGGTGAAGCCCACGGATTCCGGCCCATACTGGAATCTCGGCCTCGAATCCAAGGGCGATGCCTGGAAAACGCTGGAACTCTACATCATGCGCTTCCGCTGCTCGCCCGATCCGGCGGATGCGATGCAGTGGTTCAAGAAGGATCAGGTCGGCGTGTGGAACTGGGAGCGCTGGAGCGACCCCGAGTTCGAGACTTTGTGGGGCAAGGGCCTCGAGGAGCTGGATCCCGCCAAGCGCAACGCGATCTATGTCCGCATGCAGGACATCATGGAAAACACCGGCGCCTATGTCTGGATCACCTTCGATCCGTGGGACTTCGCCTCGGTCAACTCGCTGAACCCCGCTTTCGATTCGGGCGGCGAGTATCGCGTCGAGCTGTTCAAGAAGGCCTAAGGCAATCCGGCGTGAGCCGTCGGTCCGGCCGCCCTAAGCGGCGGGATCGACGGCAGCGCCGGCGTGATCCCGGCGCGGGCCGTCGGATACATTCGAGATGCTGATCTATGCTCTGCAGCGGATCGGGCTGGCGCTGCTGATCTGTCTGACCTCCATGTGCCTGCTGTTCGCAGCTCTGCATGTCATCCCCGGCGATCCGGTGACGCTCATGCTGGGTTCCCGCGCCACGCCGGAAATGCGCGCGCGGCTGCAGCACGAGATGGGCTTCGATCAGCCCGTGCCGGTCCAGTTCGCCCGTTTCCTCGGGCGCGTCGCAGAGGGTGATCTCGGCACCGACATGTGGACCCAGCGCGGCGTCACCACCATCGTGCTGGAGAATTTGCCCAATACTCTCGTCCTGATTGGCGCGGCTCTGGGCTGGGCGGTGCTGGTGGGCATTCCACTCGGCTGTTATTCCGCCATCCGGCGCAATAGCTGGATCGACCGGCTGACCGCGATCCTCGCCGTCGGCACCATATCCATTCCCTCATTCGTGGTGGCGATTTACGCGCTGCTACTGTTCGCCGTTACCCTCAACTGGTTTCCGGTGATCGGGGCTGGCGATCCCGGCGATTTCGGCGACCAGGTCTGGCATCTGGTGCTGCCGAGTTTCGCCGTCGGGCTCGGCTGGGTCGGTTATCTCGCGCGCATCGTGCGCGCCTCCATGCTCGAGGTGATGGGCGAGCACCATATCCGCACGGCGCGGGCCTTCGGTCTGCCGGAGGCAAAGATCGTCTTTCACTACGCGCTGCGCATTGCGATCCTGCCGACCGTGACTCTGCTGGCGTTGGCCATCGGCGGGCTCTTGTCCAGCGCGGTCTTCGCCGAGAACATCTTTGCCCGGCCCGGCATCGGCAAGCTGATCGTCGATGCGGCCAATTTCCGCAATTTCCCCGTGGTGCAGGGTGCGGTGCTGACAACGGTGGCGCTGTTCGCGCTTGCCATGCCCATCGCCGATCTGCTCGTCGCCTGGCTTGACCCCCGTGTCCGTTCTACCTTCTGACGCCACAAACGTGGTGAGCGAGATCCCGGCCGGGCCGGGTTTCCTGCGCATGCTCGGCCGGCGTTTGCGCGGCGATCCGCTCGGCCTGCTGGGCTTGGTGCTGGTCCTGCTGGTTATCTTTTGCGCTGTCTTCGGCCCCTCGCTCGCCCCCTTCAATCCCCTCAAACTTGCCGTGCTCGACCGCTTCCAGAGCCCGTCCTGGACGCATCTTTTCGGCACCGACAATCTCGGGCGTGACGTCTTCAGCCGCGTGCTGGCCGGCACCCGCATTGCCCTTGGCGTCGGCGGCGGCTCGATCGCGATTGCTCTTTCCATCGGGCTTCTACTGGGGCTGGTCGCCGGCTATGGGCCGCGCTGGCTCGACAACGCCCTGCTGCTGCTGTTCGATTCCGTCTATTCGTTTCCCACGGTCATGCTGGGGCTGACGGTCATGACCTTGCTCAATCCCAGCATCGGCACGCTTGTCCTGGTCATCGTGGTCATCCAGACGCCCGCCTATTCGCGGCTGATCCGGACGGCGACGCTCTCGATCAAGACGTCCGAATATATTCTCGCCGTCCGCTCGCTCGGCGCCTCGCCGCCGCGCGTCCTGCTGGTCCATATCCTGCCCAATGTCATCGGACCGCTGTTCATCATCGCCAGCATGGACATCCCCTCGGTCATCGCGCTGGAGGCGGGCCTGACCTATCTCGGCATGGGCATCCCGCCGCCGGCGCCAAGCTGGGGCCGCATCCTGCAGGAAGGATTCGACAGTATCCGGGATGCGCCCTGGATCGTTATCGCCGGCGGCATTCCGCTGATCATCACCACGCTGGGATTCACCTTTCTCGGCGAGGCGTTGCGCGACTGGCTGGATCCGCGGCTGCGCCGGATAATTTGATCATGGCGCTTCCCGCCGAAGCACAGGCAGGCTTCGATCCGGTCCTTCAGGTCCGCGATCTTTCCATCGGCTTTCGCACGCCGCGCGGACATGTGGCGGCACTGCGCCATGTCAACCTCGACGTGCCGCGGGGCAGCATCGTCGGCGTGGTGGGGGAAAGCGGCTCCGGCAAATCCTCGCTGGCGCTCGCGATCATGGGTCTGATGGCCGGCAATGCCGAGATCCTCGGCGGCGATATCCTGTTCTCGGGCATCGATCTTCGCCGCCTGTCGCCCGCGGGCCTGCGCCATCTGCGCGGCCGGCGCATGACCATGGTCTTTCAGGACCCAATGACCTCGCTTAATCCGGTGCGCGCCATCGGCCGGCAGATGATCGATATCCAGTATCGTGAGCAAAACCTGTCGATTGCCCAGAAGCGCCGGCGCAGCGCGGACATATTGCGCCGGGTTGGCCTGCCCGATCCCGAGCAGCAGCTCGACCGCTATTGCCATCAGTTCTCCGGCGGGATGCGCCAGCGCATTGCCATTGCCATGAGCCTGCTGGAGGAGCCGGAACTGCTGATCGCCGACGAACCCACCACGGCCCTCGACGTGACTCTGGAGGCGCAGATCATCCAGCTGCTGCGCGATCTGCGCCAGGAATTCAATACCTCGATCCTGTTCATCTCGCACAATCTCGGCGTGGTCGCGGAGCTCTGCGACCACATCGTCGTGCTTTATGCCGGCGAGGTCGTCGAAAGCGGCCCGGTGCGCGAAATCTTTTATCGTCCCGCCCATCCTTATACCCAGGCGTTGCTCGCCTGCGATCCGGCGCGGCTCGACCTGGTTCAGCGCGAGTTGCCGACCATCGCCGGCGATGTGCCCAACCTGATGCGCGTTTCGGTTGGCTGCGTCTTCAGGCCACGCTGCCCGAGGGCCTTCGCCCCCTGCACGAGCGTGCCGCCACCGGACGTGGCGCTGGAAGTGGCGCATCAGGCGCGCTGCCATCTGCTGACGGATAAGCGCGATGGCTGAAGTGGCCGCCCTCACCCGCCGAGCCCCGGCCGGTTCGGATGGGCCGCTGCTCGCGGTCGAGAACCTTCGGGTGCGCTACCCCATGATGGGCGCCGTGCGCGCCGCCTTGCAGGGGCAGCGGAATCGTTTCCTCGACGCGGTCCTCGATGTCTCCTTTACGTTGAAGGCCGGAACGACGCTGGCACTCGTTGGCGAAAGCGGCTCCGGCAAAAGCTCGCTGGGGCGGGCCATCATCGGCCTGGTTCCGATTCATTCCGGGTATGTCCGTTTCCTGGGAAAGGAGCCGGCGCTGCATGGCATGACGCGGGATTATCGCCGCAACGTCGCCATGATGTTCCAGGATCCGGTCTCGAGCCTCAGCCCCCGGCGCAGCGTGCGCTCCCTGATCACCGAGCCCTTCATCGTGCATGGCCTATCCCGGCGTGATCTTGCTGCCGAGGCGAAGCGCCTGCTGGCCCTGGTCGGGCTGCCGGCGGATTTTGCCAGCCGCTATCCCCATCAGCTGTCGGGGGGCCAGGCCCGGCGTGTCGGCGTGGCGCGCGCGGTCGCCTTGCTGCCCAAGTTGATCATCGCCGACGAGCCGACGGCCGGGCTGGACGTTTCAGTGCAGGGCGAGATCCTCAATCTTCTGACCCGTCTGCAGCGCGAGCTGGGCTTGAGCTATCTCATCATCACCCATAACCTCGCCGTCGTCCGTCATGTGAGCGACGAGACCGCCATCATGTATATGGGCCGCTTCGTCGAGCAGGGGCCCACGGCGGATATCTTCGCCCGTGCCGCGCACCCCTATACCGTCGGGCTGCTGGGGGCCCAGCCGAAGCCTGATCCGGATCGCCGGCGCGACTATGTCGCGCTGATGGGCGAGGTGCCGAGCCTGGCGCGGCGGCCGAGCGGCTGCGAATTCCATCCGCGCTGCCCGCACGCCCAGGAGATCTGCCGGCGCGAGGTACCGCCGGTCTTCGAACTCTCGTCCCGGCACCGGCATCGCTGCTATTTCCCGGCCACGGCGGGCTGACGCCGCCGTCGCCGAGCAAGACAGGCGTCCTACTTCGCTTTCGGCGGCTGGTGTTGCGCCATGGCGGCTTTCGCGGCCTTGGCCATCTGGGCGCGCGTCAGATTTTTCATGTGAGTGGCGATGGCCCAGCGATGGCCAAAGGGATCGCTCACCATGCCGTAGCGGTCGCCCCAGAACATGTCCGCCATGGGCATGGCGGCGGTGGCGCCAGCCTTGACCGCCTTCTTGAACACCCTGTCGGCATCTTCGACATAGAGATGGATTGCCGTGGGCGTTCCGCCCAAGGCCTTCGGACCCTTGCCACCCATTCCGGGAAGGCATCGTTCAGCATGATCACGGAATTGCCGATCATGATCATGGCATGCATCACGCGCCCGTCGGGGCCTTTCATCCGGCCGAGTTCCTTGGCGCCGAACGCCTTCTTGTAGAACTTGATGGCATCGGAAGCGCCTTCGATCGTCAGATGCGGCGTGACGGTACGGAAATTCTTGGGAACGGCGCGAGCCATGTGTCTCTCCGCGGGTTCATTGTCGGGGGACCGCAGAGTGCCGAACTGGCGCAGGCGAAGCAAGACCGTCGCCGCAGCCGCGCGAATCGAAAATCCGTAACAGAACTATGCGTTCAGGGCTTTTCCATGCGGAAGGAGGCGGCGCCCCGGATCGCGCCATAGCCGCCTTCCTGCACCACGACGGCGCAGGCGTCGTACTCGTCGGATTCCGGCGTCAGGTTGAGTGCGATCTGTTCGGCCTTGCCATTCCAGTCGCCGATCTTTCGCCATTCGCGCACGATGTTGTATTCGATCAGGGTCGTGCCGGAATTCTCGCCGCGCGCCACCGGAGTCTTGTGGGCATGGTCGAACAGCGCGAGCCAGACGGCCGCAGCACTGCCCGCCGGGCCTGCCGGAATTTCCACCCGATAGGCGCCCGATTCATCGCGCACCACGGTCAGCTTCAACTTTGGCCGGCTGGCATCCATCTCGATGGCGCGGTTGACGGCATTCTCATCCGAGCCGACGGCGTCATGGGTCCCACCGACTACCATCTGAGGCGTGTAGACCATGTTGAGGCCAAGGGCATGGCCATAGCTGTACTGGCGCTCGGTTGCGATGGTGGAGGCGAAGGGATCCTTCCAGCCGATGTAGTCCCAGTAATTCACATGGAAGGCGAGCGGCAGGATGTCATGCCGGTCGGCGAGCTTGCCGAGATAGGCATCCGCCGGCGGGCACGAGCTGCAGCCCTGGGAGGTGAAGAGTTCGACCACCACGGGCATGTCATCCACCGTTGCCGGCACCGGCTGGTCCGCGCGCGCCGCCACGCAAACGAGCAGGATCGCGAGCGCCAGCGAAGCGAGCGAGATTGCCTTGTGAGAGCGGCTGTTCATGGCCCACAACTAGCCCAGGTAAACGATCCCGCCGAATCACGTTCCGGTGAGGAAAATGCGAGTTATGGCGCGACCTTATGCCGCCCCTCAGGCCGCCTCGGCACGCAGCCGGCGCAGCACATAAGGCAGAATCCCGCCATGGCGGAAATATTCAACCTCGTCCAGCGTATCGATCCGGCAAGTCGTGCTGATGGTTTCGCTGCGGCCATCGGCGCGCTTCAGCGTGACCGATACTGCCATGCCCGGGGTGATGCCGCCGGCAAAGCCGCCGATATCGAACACCTCCTCGCCGGTCAGGGCCAGGCTACGGCGCGTGACGCCTTCCTTGAACTGCAGCGGCAGCACGCCCATGCCGATAAGGTTGGAGCGGTGGATGCGCTCGAAGCTCTCCGCCAGCACGGCGCGGATGCCCAGCAGCTTAGGCCCCTTGGCCGCCCAGTCGCGCGATGAGCCGGCGCCATATTCCTTGCCGGCGACGATGACCAGCGGCACGCCCTCGCCCTGATAGCGCATGGCCGCATCATAGATCGAAACGATTTCGCCATCGGGCAGGTGGCGGGTGATGCCGCCTTCGGTACCCGGCACCATCTCGTTCTTGAGCCGGATATTGGCGAAGGTGCCGCGCATCATCACCTCGTGATTGCCGCGGCGCGCGCCATAGGAATTGAACTCCTCGAACGGCACGCCATGGGCCATGAGATATTGCCCCGCGGGACCGTCCTTCTTGATCGAGCCGGCGGGCGAGATGTGGTCGGTGGTGATGCTGTCGCCCAGCATCGCCAGCATGCGCGCGTTGCGGATTTCCGAGAGCGCCGCGGGTTCCGCCGGCATGCCGGTGAAATAGGGCGGGTTCTGCACATAGGTCGAGGCGGAATCCCAGTTATAGGTAAGGCCACCGGAGCCGCCGATCTTCTTCCAGTGGCGATCGCCGGTGAAGACATCGGCATAGCGCGCGCGGAAGCTCGATGGCTTGACGAAACGCTGCACCGATTGCGCGATCTCGCGATTGCTGGGCCAGAGATCAACCAGATAAACCGGCTTGCCCTTCTTGTCGGTGCCGATTGGGTCCTTCAACAGATCGACCTTCATCGAACCGGCCAGGGCATAGGCCAGCACCAGCATGGGGGAAGCCAGATAATTGGCGCGGGTGAGTGGATTGACCCGGCCCTCGAAATTGCGGTTGCCCGACAAAACCGAGCAGACGGTCAGATCGCCCTTGGTGATAGCGCCGGCGATCGTATCGGGCAGCGGGCCCGAATTGCCGATGCAGGTGGTGCAGCCGTAACCAACGAGGTTGAATCCCAGCTTGTCGAGATGGCTCTGCAAGCCGGCCTTCTTCAGATAGTCGGTCACCACCTGCGAGCCCGGCGCCAGCGAGGTCTTGACCCAGGGCTTTACCTTGAGCCCCCGCTTGACCGCATTGCGCGCGATCAACCCCGCCCCCAGCATGACGCTGGGATTGGAGGTGTTGGTGCAGCTCGTGATGGCCGCGATCACCACATCGCCATCGCCGAGATCGTATTTTGCGCCCTCGACCGGCTGGCGCGGTGCTGCCTCAGGCCGGTTGAAGGCTTCGCTCAGCGCCTTGCGGAAAGCGCTCGCCGCACCCGACACCGGCACGCGGTCCTGCGGCCGCTTTGGGCCGGCGAGGCTCGATTCCACCGTGCTGATATCCAGCGACAGCGTATCGGTGAAGAGGGGATCGGGTGTGCGGGCGCTGCGCCACATGCCCTGGGCCTTGGCATAGGCCTCCACCAGCGCCACGCGCGCGGCACTGCGTCCCGTTGCCTTCAGATAACGGATCGTCTCCGCATCGATGGGGAAGAAGCCGCAGGTCGCGCCATATTCCGGCGCCATGTTGGCGATGGTCGCGCGGTCGGCCAGCGTCAATTCCTCGAGGCCGGGCCCATAGAATTCCACGAATTTTCCGACCACGCCCTTCTTGCGCAACATTTGCGTGACCGTCAGCACAAGGTCGGTCGCGGTCGCGCCCTCCTTGAGCTTGCCGCTCAGCTTGAAGCCGACGACTTCGGGAATCAGCATGGAGATCGGCTGGCCCAGCATGGCCGCTTCCGCCTCGATGCCGCCCACACCCCAGCCCAGCACGGCAAGGCCGTTGACCATCGTGGTATGGCTGTCGGTGCCCACCAGCGTGTCGGGATAGGCAACCGTCCTGTCGCCGACCTTCGCCGTCCACACGACCTGGGCCAGATATTCGAGATTGACCTGGTGGCAGATGCCCGTGCCCGGCGGCACGACGCGGAAATTGGCAAAGCCGGTTTGGCCCCAGCGCAGGAAAGAATAGCGCTCGCCATTGCGCTCATATTCTCTTGTGACGTTCTCCGCAAAGGCACCGCGATTGCCGTAACTGTCGACCATCACCGAATGGTCGATGACAAGATCGACGGCGGAGAGCGGATTGATCTTGCGCGGATCTTCGCCCATGGCCCGCATGGCATCGCGCATGGCGGCGAGATCGACCACGGCGGGTACGCCGGTGAAATCCTGCATCAGCACCCGGGCCGGCCTGTAGGCGATCTCGCGATCGGAGCGCTTGGCCTTGAGCCAGGCCGCCACCGCCTTGATATCGGCGAGACGGACGGAGCGGCCATCTTCGGCGCGCAACAGATTCTCCAGCAGGATCTTCAGCGAAAAGGGCAGCCGCGAGAGATTACCCAGGCCGTTTTTCTCGGCTGCCTTCAGGCTGAAATAATCGAAGCGGCGGTTGCCGACCTTGAGCGTGCGGCGCGTCTTCAGGCTGTCCACGGCGGCGGTCACGGGGGGAAGACTCCAATGTTTAAAAGGGTGCCGGAACATGCGGCGGATCGGGAAAATCCAATGATAGCACTTGGGTTTGGCGGCGCTCGGCAAAAATCACAATTTCGCCATTTTTGTGGCTCATTGCCGCCATGTGTCGGCGACAACGTCAGGCTCAGGACATCTGACCCTGTCCATAACGAGGCTCTCCGGCCGCTCGAACCTGCAAACCCCGAAAGGCCGGGGAATAAGGACAGCACAACGCGACCCTCAGCGGCTGTCTTTATCGACCTCGCGCGCCGCGTCCCGCTCTTCATCCCGGCGGGGCG
>DASXQK010000131.1:0-21875 GCA_036493015.1 Dongiaceae bacterium
ATCATGCGGGCCATGTTCGATGGCGTGAAGGGCACGCTTGCCGGCGGGCCGCCGATTCTCTCGCTGACCGTCAGCGCCTATCTGGGCGAGGGCATTATCGCAGCCGGCCTCGGCGCGCTGCAGCAGCGCTATGCCGATCTCGATATCGGCAGCTACCCCTTTTTCCGCCAGGGTAAATATGGCGCCAGTTTCGTGTTGCGCGGCACGGAACAGAAACGGCTGGAGTCCGCGGCGGTGGAGCTCAGGCAGTTGATCGTCGAGTTAGGCGCCGAGCCGATTGAAGGCGAGCCCGTAGCCTAACCCGGGCGTCAGACGGCCATTCTGGCGCATGCTGCTTCCAGGAACAGCCGGGCCAAGTCGGTGATATCGACGTCGCCTGCCTGCCAGCGATTCTTGGCAGGGCCCGCCAGTATGTAACGGCCGCCGGCCACGTGGTTGCCGGACCGGGGATGCGTCTCGGGCGCTGCGGCGATCAGGCCGTACTGCGGCGAGACGGCGTTACCGATGGGGCGATCGCGCTTCCAGACGATGAAGAGATCGGGAAGTCCATCGAGGGCGCGGCCGGCAAAAACCTCCTGCGAGATCAAGACGCGCTCGACAATGCCGCGCCTTGTCTCGGCATCGCGAAGCTCGCTGAGGTCCCGGGCCAATTGCCGGCAGAGTGCATGGCGGGCGCTGCCCGCCGTGACCATGCCGCCGGGATCGCGCCCGACGACATTGAGGCGCAGTGCACCGCTGACCTCGTTATGCGGCAAGGCGCGGCAGAGCGAAAAGGGTTCGCGCCATCGGCGAAACCTGCCGCGCCGTGTGATGGTCCGTGCGGTCGCCGCCGCTGCGCGGGCAATCAAGCCAAGGCTTGCGCGATGGCTGCGGTTGATCGCCTGCGCCAAGGGCGCCATCAGGTGATCGCCGGTGATATTCACGGCCATGCCAAGCGGCGTGAATAGCAGGATCGAGGTCTCAGGCCCGGCTTTTTCCACGATCTCGCCAACCGCCCGATCGAGCGCCTGGTACACGGTCTTGACCGGCTCATCCAGGGTTGCATCGGCTTCCGCCCGGTAATCGGGATGAGCGGGATCGATCAGATGCCAGAACAGATGGCTGACACAATGCGCCTCCTTGAAGACGGAAATCATCAGCTCCCAATCGCCCTCGGCGAGATAGCGGCAGGTGGCGTCGCGTTTCATGGCAGTGCTGCGGCAAAGACGCTCGATTACGCCGGCGATTTCATTTTTGTCGAGCGGGGGCACGACCTCGTCGCAGAGGCTCGTCGGCGGGGCGCCGAATTCGCCGATGATGCGGTCCGCCAGATCGGCGGGATAGCTGACAGGCAGCGAATAATCGCGGCCATGAACCAGCCAGTCGCAAAGTTGAATGCCGTTGGCGTTGGGCCATAGCGGGATTTTCGGCAGGTCGATGACGGCGGTGCGCCGGTCCGGCGATATCCGCGACCAGAAAGGAGGGTTCGCCGGCAATCGGCCGCGTGACATCGCGATGCGGCCTCCGTCGGGCGTGAGCTGTTTCCAGAAATAGCGTCCGTGCTCCCCCACCGATTCGCCGGTATAGAAGCAGGGCCACGCCGCATCGTCGCCCAAACCGGGCGGCGTCGACAGAGTTCCGGCGCAGCCGCGGAACTGCAGCGCCTGGATCGCCGGCAGATGGCCCTCGGCGCACCAGCGCGCCAGCAGGCCCGGATCGGCACCATCGAGGCCGATAATCAGAAGCCTGGCCGGCATTATGTCTTTCCCGGCGCGAATACATCCATGAACGAAGCGGCCCTCCTTTGGCGATCCTTCGCAATTCGCTGCTGCCTTGGCAAGGCGCCAGGGAGCACGTGCTTGCCTAGCCCGGCGGGTCCCGATGATCTAGTGTCCTGCCCGGCCCGCTTGGTGGAACTGGTAGACACAAGGGACTTAAAATCCCTTGGCTGGTAACGGCCGTGCCGGTTCAAGTCCGGCAGCGGGCACCACATCCCAGGAACGATCCCTCGTCCGACGTTCGGATCGAAACAGGCTGCCGTCGGAAGGATAGGGAATGACACCGGTTTCACTATCCCTTGCCACTGGTAACCGGTGCTGTGCTCGCTTACGATAATTGCCGGCAGTCGAGGACGCTATTCGCTCCGGCCCAGCAGTGATCCCAGCCGAAGCCTGCTTTCTGGCCTGCCCAAAGCCCAAACCAATCCGCGGCCGACATCATGCCGGATCGCGGCAGACCGGGAGGTTAAAGTAACAAGATGAGACTACTTTCAAGATTGGCGGCCGCGCTCATGCTCGCCTGCGTGGCGTTCGCCTGCGGGGCTTCATCGGCGAGGGCCTATGACCTCACCGTCGTCGACGGCATCGACGTCAAGGATTGGGATCCGGCCATTGCCTATGGCCACGAATCCTATGTCCTGAACAACATCTATGACCCGCTCACCCGCTACAATTCGAAAGACAAAAAGCTCGAACCCGCGCTCGCCACGAGCTGGTCGGTAAGCGACGACGGCAAGCAGTGGACCTTCAAGCTGCGGCCGGGGGTCAAATTCCACAGCGGCGAGCCTGTGACCGCCAAGTCGATCAAGGCGATGCTCGACCGCAACATCAAGATGGGCCAGGGCGCCCACTATCTGTGGGGCGGGGCCACTGTCGAGGCACCGGACGATATGACCCTGGTCATTACGACCAAGGATCCGTTGCCGATCGACCTGGTCTCTTCTGCCTCTTATGCCTGCATGGTCTATTCGGCCGACGCAGCGGCCAAGGGCACCGAATGGTTCCAGAAGGGCAATGCCGACGGGACTGGCCCCTACAAGCTGGTTCAATGGATTCCCAACCAGCAGATCGTGCTCGAGCGCAACAAGGACTATTGGCGCGGCTGGAAGGGGAACGAGCCGGACCGCATCATCGTCAAGATCGTCGCGGAAGTTTCGACGCAGGTACAGCTGCTGCGCTCCGGCGAAGCGGACATGACCTTCTCCACCATCCCGCTCGACATGGTCGATACGCTGCGCCAGGACCCCAAAATCAAGATCGATATCTTCGATTCCTGGATGTGGGTGCCGGGCAAGATCAACGTCAAGAAGGCCCCGACGGATAATCTGAAATTCCGCGAGGCGCTGACTCATATCATGGATTACGACGCCGTCGCCAAGCAGATCTATGCTGGCTTTGCCTCGGTATCGCAGGGCCCCACCCCGATGGCTCTGCCCGGCGCCATCGCCTACGACATGCCGAAGTTCGATCTCGATCTGGCCAAGAAGCTGCTGGATGAATCCGGCGTGCCCAAGGACCAGTGGAAGATCACCTGGGTTGCCTATAGTGGCGTCGATGTGCTGAAGAACATCGCTCTGTTGTTCCAGGCCGATGCCGCCAAAGTCGGCGTGCAGGTTGAAATCGTCCAGGGCGACTGGGGCGTCGTCTGGGACAAGCAGAAGCATCTGGAGACATCGGCCAACGTCTTCCCCTATCGCACATGGCCGGACTACGCCACGATCCAGCCTTCCTCCGACTTCCAGACGCAGAAGAATGTGAGCTTCAACCTGGGCTACTATTCCAATCCACAGGTTGACAGCTGGATTGACGAAGGGACCAAGCAGGAGGCGGTGGACAAGAAGGCCAGCGCTGAAGCTTGGCAGAAGGCCTACAAGCAGATCGTCGCCGATGCGGCGGCAATGTTCATTACCGATGCCAAGCGGGTGATCGCGCATCGGGCCGATCTGCAGGGGATCGAGAGCGATCCCGCCTATGAGACGGTCTTCTTCTACGGCCTGCACAGGGGCGCGAGCTGAACGGAACGCAACCTTGATCTGAACGGCAAGAGGCTCTGGACATGGCGCGCCATGTCGTCCAGCGCCTGATACTGATGGTGGGCACGCTGATCGGCGTGCTCACCGTCACCTTTGTGCTGACGCATATCCTGCCGGGTTCCCCGGTGGAGGTCATGCTGGGCCATCGGCCCACGCCAGACCAGATCGAAGCCGCCAAACACCAACTCGGCCTCGATCTTCCCATCTGGCAACAGTACTTGCGGTTCCTGGGGCAGATTTCCCAGGGTAATTTCGGCATCAGTTTCCTGACCAGCCAGCCGGTCCTGCAGGATATCGGGCAGCGACTGATGGCGACGGTCGAGCTGACCACGCTCGCCGTGATCTGCATTATCGCGATTGGCATCCCCATCGGCGTTCTGTCCGCGGTCAAGGCCAACTCGCCCATCGATCATTTCGTGCGCAGCCTGTCCGTTGCCGGCGTGGCCCTGCCGGGCTTCATGCTCGGCATGCTGCTGCAGATGGCCTTCTATGGCGGGTTGCACTGGCTGCCGCTGCAAGGCCGCATGACCAGCGCCATTCTGCTCGACCACCATTTCCCGCGCGTGACGGGCCTGTTTCTCGTCGACACATTGCTTGCCGGCGACTGGGTCGCCTTTCGCGATGCCGCAGCCCATATCGTGCTCCCGCTGGCAACGCTGTCCCTCGCCAATCTGCCGTTGGTTGCGCGCACGACGCGAAATCTGATGGTGGAGGCGCTGAACGAGGACCATGTGCGTACCGCCTTCGCCTATGGTCTGCCGCGCCGCGACGTCTACTTCCGCTATGCCCTGAAGGCGACCCTTATTCCGCTGCTGACCGTCATCGGCTTGACCTATGGCTTTTTGCTGGGCGGCGCGGTGGTGGCGGAATACGTCTTCGACTGGCCGGGCATCGGCAGTTATGTCGTTCGCGCCATGGTCCAGTCCGATTATCCGGCCGCCATCGGCGTCACCTTGTTCCTGGCCACGGGATATCTCCTCATCAACCTGATCGTCGACCTGCTGTACTACGCTGTCGACCCGCGACTGCGCCTCTCATGACCGCCGAAGCCCTTACCCCCGCTCTTGCTTCCGGACGCAAAATTACTTTTGCGATGCGCGCGGCGCATTTCGCCAGGGGCAATGTGCTGTTCGTGGTCGGCGGCTGCCTGTTCCTGCTGATCGTGCTGGGTGCGATCTTTGCGCCGTTGATTGCGCCTTATGATCCGACGGCCATCAACTTCCTCGACAAGCTGCAGGGCCCTGGCTTCCGCCATTTGATGGGTACGAACGAGTTGGGCCAGGACATTTTCTCGCAAGTCCTGTTTGGCGCCCGCACCTCGCTGATGGTGGGCGTGGTGGTCATCTCACTCGCCATCGGGATCGGCGTTCCCATCGGCCTGGTCGCGGGTTTTTTCGGCGGATGGATCGATACCGTCCTGATGCGCATCTCCGACGTGTTCCTGGCCTTTCCGCCGCTGCTGTTGCCGATCGCCATCACGGCGGCATTGGGCACGGGCCTGTTCAACGCCATGGTGGCGCTGTCGATCTCGTGGTTTCCCTGGTATTCGCGCATCGTTCGCGGTGCCGTGATGCGCATCAACAGCGAGCTCTATATGTCGGCGGCACGCGCCATGGGGGTCAGCGCGCCGCGGATCATGATGCGCCATGCTTTGCCCAACTCCATGACTCCCATCATTGTCCAGGGCTCCATGGATTTCGGCTATTCAATCCTGGCCGCCGCCTCTCTCAGTTTCATCGGTATCGGCGCGCAGCCGCCGACGCCCGAATGGGGTTTGATGGCCGCGATGTCGCGCACTCATTTTATCGACAGCTGGTGGACCGTGACGTTTCCGGGCATGGCCATCTTTGTCACCGTCCTGGCGATGAATCTCGTCGGCGACGGCGTGCGCGATATCCTCGATCCCAAGCATCAATCCAGCCACTGACGCGCAGTGAGCGACGTTCTCCTCGACATATCCGGCCTGCACATCGAGTTTCCCAGCCTCGAGCGGACAGTGCAGGCGGTTCGGGGTTGCGATCTTTCTGTTTTCAAGGGCGAGGTCATGGGGCTGGTGGGGGAATCGGGCAGCGGCAAATCGATGACCGCGCTCGCCTGCCTCGGCCTCGTCCCGCCGCCTGGCCGCGTCACGGGCAGTGTGCGGCTGGATGGGCACGAGGTGGTCGGGGCACCCGAATCCCACAACCGGCCGCTGCGCGGCGGCGTGGCGGCGATGATCTTCCAGAATCCGGGCAAGGCTCTGAACCCGTTCTTCACCATCGGCCGGCAGTTGACCGATGCCATCGCCGGTGTGCGCAGGATCTCGCGGGAGGCCGCCGGCAAGATTGCCGTGGATGCGTTGAGCGAAGTGCGGATCGCCGATCCCACCCAGGCCATGCACAAATATCCCCATCAGGTTTCCGGCGGTCAGCTGCAGCGCGCCATGATCGCCATGGCGCTATCTTGTGAGCCGAAGCTGGTCATCGCTGATGAGCCGACCACGGCGCTGGATGTTACGATCCAGGCCCAGGTGATTGTCCTGCTGCGCGATCTCGCGCGGGTGCATGGCCTGGCCGTGCTCTTCATCACCCATGACCTGGGCGTGGTTGGCAGCCTCTGCGACCGGCTTGCGGTGATGTATGCCGGCCGTGTCGTGGAATCGGGTCCCGTCGACGCCTTGTTCGCCAGCCCCGCTCATCCCTATACGGCAAGCCTGCTGCGCGCGGTGCCGGCGCTGGGGCGGGGCCGGGCGGCCCTGACCCAGATTCCAGGAACGGTCCCTAACATGGCGGAGCCCCCAACAGGCTGCGCCTTCCATCCGCGCTGTCCCCAGGCACAGCCGCGCTGCGCCATCGACGATCCCATGGGTCGGGAGACAACGGACGGCAGGACCGTTGCCTGCCACTTTCCTCTTGCCGCAACCGCCAATGGCGGTATTGCGGCAGGCTCTCCGGCCGCATGACCGCGCTTCTTTCCGTCGCTCATCTGACTAAACATTTCCCCACGCGCCACGGCCTCGTGCGCGCCGTCGAGGATGTCAGCTTCGATGTCGCGCGGGGAGAAACCCTGGCGGTGGTGGGAGAATCCGGCTGCGGCAAGACGACGGTCGCGCTTTCACTGCTGCGCCTGCTGCGCCCCGATGGCGGGCAGGTGAGTTTTGAGGGCGTCGACCTAGAGGGCGGCGGCGACAAGGCGGAAAAGGCATGGCGCCAGCGGCTTTCCATCGTCTTCCAAAATCCCTATTCCTCCCTCGATCCGCGCATGCGGATCAGGAGCATCGTCGGAGAGCCGCTGATCACCGCCTACGGCCTCCGGGGCCGTGAATTGACCCAGCGGGTGGTGCGCCATTTGGGCGAGGTCGGCCTGGGGGCGGAGCATCTCTACCGTTTTCCCCACGAATTCTCCGGTGGCCAGCGTCAGCGCATCGCCATTGCCCGGGCGCTTGCGCTGGAGCCGAAGCTGCTGATCCTCGACGAGCCGACCGCGGCCCTCGACGTTTCGGTCCAGGCCCAGGTCCTCAACTTGCTGCAGGGCCTGCAGAAGAGCATGGGTCTGAGTTACCTTTTCATTTCGCATAACCTCGCGACCGTAGAGAACATAGCCGACCGCGTGCTGGTCATGTATCTGGGCCGCGTGGTCGAAGAGGGGCCCGTGAGCAAGATCTTCACCGCGCCCTGCCACCCTTATACCCGCGGCCTTCTCGATTCCGTTCCTTCTACTGACCTGCGCCGGCGCGAGCGTTTCAAACCGGTACGCGGAGAGATCCCCAGCGCGCTCAATCCGCCGCCGGGCTGTGCCTTCTCGCCGCGTTGCGCGCGGGCCGGCGAGGAATGCCGCGCAGCGCCCCCGCCGCTGGTGCCGGCGGGAGCGGACCGCAGCCACGCCTGCCTGCATCCGCTGTCTCCAACGGGATAAGCGGCAGTAAAACGTAATCGTCCACTGAGCGAGGGAAGGACGTCATACCCATGAAGCTTGAGGAATATGCCGGATACGATGCGCTGGGCCTGGCTGATCTTGTTGAACGGCGCGAAGTCAGCCCGCGTGATCTGGCCGAGACAGCGTTAAAGGCCATCGAGGCGGTCAATCCGAAACTCCATGCGGTGGTCGAGATCTATCCCGACCGCATCGGCGCACTCGACAGCAAGACGCTGGGCCGTGGCCCCTTTCGCGGCGTGCCCTTCCTGATCAAGGATGTAGGCCCCCATCTGAAGGGCCGCAAGACCGAGTTCTGCAGCCGGCTGTGCCAAGGCATGGTTGGCGAAGTGGACAGCAACTTCGCCATGTTACTCAAGGCCTCGGGCGTCAACATCCTGGGCCGGACCAACACGCCTGAGTTCTCCATGGCAAGTTCCTCGGAGAATCTGCTCTACGGAAATACCTCGACACCGTGGAAACTGGGATATTCGGCGAGTGGCTCGACCGGTGGTGGGGCGGCAGCCGTGGCGGCAGGCGTCGTCCCGATGGCCCATGGCTCGGATATTGGCGGATCGATACGTGGTCCTGCTGCGTGGTGCGGAGGTATCGGCCTCAAGCCCTCGCGCGGACGCATCTCCTCGGGTCCGCTCTATGACGAGTGGGGCTATGGCATGGCGATGAATTTCGTTCAGACCAGGTCCATGCGCGACACGGCTGCGATGCTCGATTGCCTTGCGGTTCCCCAGCCGGGCGATCCCTTCGTTATCAAGCCGGCGCCCAAGGCCTATGCGAAATTTCTGCGGCCCTCGACGCGGCCGCTGCGGATCGCCTGGTCGGCGACCCCGCTTATGGACGCGCCCGTCGACCCGGAAATTGCCGCTACGGTAAAGAAGACCGCCAAAACGCTGGCCAAGCTTGGTCACAAGGTGACAGAAGCAGCGCCGGTGATCGATCTTCCGGCACTGGACCGCGCCTGCCTGGGTATCTGGTTTTTCGCCTTCGACCGGCGCCTCGATGCCTATGGGCAGAAGCTCGGCCGCAAGGTGGGCCCCGACACGGTAGAGGCGGGAACGCTTCGCTTCTACGAATTCGCCAAAAGCGTCTCGCATGCAAATTATCTGGACGCGCTGGCCCAAATGAATACCGCGCGGCGGGCGATCGGCGCCTTTTTCGCCAGTCATGACATCTGGCTGACCCCGACCACGGCGCAGACCGGCCCCAAGCTCGGCTACTATAACATGAACATCGATCTTCCTCCCGCCGAGTTCATCACCCGGGAGGAGGCTACCCAACAATTCATGGTCGCCTATAACGTCACCGGCCAGCCTGCCATGTCACTGCCGCTGGGAATGCACTCGAACGGGCTGCCCATCGGCGTGCAGCTAGGGGCGCGACCCGGCGAGGACCATCTGCTGATCGAGCTTGGTGCCGCCCTGGAAAAGGCCATGCCATGGCGCGATCGCCGGCCTCCGGTCCATGTGGCCCGGATTTAGCCATCAGGACCTTCACGGGCCAGCGCCCGCACGGCGCCTCGCCTGGGATCAAGCCGGAGGCAGGAAATAAATGTGGAAATGGTAGGTCGGGCCGCCGGCGAAGGTGCCTTGGTCGACGACCGAAAGTTTCACCCTCACGCCGCGCTCACCCAGCCACCGGGCGGCTTCGGCGTCGCATTTCGTTCCCTGGCCCCAGCGCTCCTGTGAACAAATGATCGCCATGCCGTCACGCTTTATCGCCGCAGCATCGATCCAGGGCGACAGGCGAAAGTCGAAGTCCTTGGGCCCATGACTCATGGGCAGATTGAAATCGTCCAGCACGCGATGGTCGAAGCCAACGAGATAGGCCGGGTGATCGGCGCTGTAGAAGGGCGCTGCAATCGCATAATCCTCGTCACCCGCCACGATTCGCAGCGGCTGAGCGTAGAGGCGATGCCATTCCCGGGTGACGGCGCCGATGATCTCATCCTTGGGCTGGCGTGCCATCCGCACGTCGTATTCGGCGAAGAAAAGCGCCAGCACCGGCGATAGCGCCACGCAGAAGGCAAACACTCCCAATACCATCCAGCGCAGGCGGTTCAGGGAATTGGCGTTGAAGTAGACCCCAGGCGCCATGGCGAGCCAGATCGGAATCGGAAACAGCAAGGGGATGGCATAGATCGGCCGCACCGAACTGGAGGACAACAGCCCAGCCAGTATGGTCAGGGCGGCGGTCCCGAAAACGAGAACGGCGACCGCGCCGCGCCGACCGCGGAAGCCACCAAGCAGTATAGCGGGAAGGCGCCGGAAGCTCGTGCCCGCCGCCAGCAAATAGGCGATGGTGCCGATCGCAGCGAAAGCCGGGGTGGTCAGAAGAAAGAAGGCAGATTCGCGCAACGGCGCCGGCCAGGTACGTGCGGTTGCGACACGCGCGTAGGTTAGCGGCAGAAAGTCGTTCTGCTGCATCCAGACAAGGTGTGGCAGCAGCGCCAGGATGACGACCGCATAACAGATCAAGGCGGCACGTGAGCGATAAACCTTCGCCGAGCCTGCGATCATGTAGACCGCGACGAGCAGGCTCAGCAAATAGATCGCCGAAGAATATTTCGAGAGCAGGCAGAACGCCATCAGCAACCCGGCCAGAACTCCGTCAGCGATCCTGTTGCGCTCCACGGCTCGCAAGACCGCAAGTGTCGTGGCCGGCCACAGAGAGATCAGGATCGTATTGGCGTTGAAGCGCTGGGCAAGGCAGAGATACGTCGCCGAGAGCATGAGGGCCAGCATGGCGCCGGTGGCTCGCTCGAGGCTGAGAAAGCGGCGGGCGACATACCAGCTGCAAACGAGGCCGATGGCCGCGTTCACCGAGGCCAGCAGATAGGCCGACCACTCGGCAAACGGAAACAGCTTGAACCAGCCGAAGGCTACCCAGGCCCAGAAGGGCGGGTGTTTGCTGTAGCCGAGCTGGGGATGCTGGCCCCAGGCGACCGCCTCCAGCGTGTCGTTTACCAGATCGCCCGGACCGTGGCTGATCAGCTGCATCAGGGTGAAGACGACGATGTAGAACAGGCACCAGAGTGCGATTTCGAATTCGGGCCGGGCGGCGGCCAGAAGCCAGTGGCGAAGGACGACATCCGCCGGAGCGCCGGCCAGGCCGATCGAAGCATCCTGCGACAGGACAGTCGATTGGGGTGCACCCGTATCGGCCGTCATTGCCGCCACTTCCCACTGCTAGGCTGCCGACTTGGCACTGTATTCCCGAGAGGGAATGGCGCCGCACGCCATAACCCTGGCCTTAGATGCATAGTCCTAATCCTGAGCGCTACCCCGATTTATGACCCGGGCTGGTCCGATCAACGCGGTCCCGCCCGAGTCCGCCAGCTCCCTCCAGCTAGCGAGCCAACAACCTAACAGACTCGCGGCATATTGGCGACCGGCTTGCGGTCGTGGCCTCTCGTCCGCCCCGCAAGGTGCTGTTTCATTTGGGGTTTCGAGAAAATATAGGCGACCGGGATACGGCGTGGTGGCAAACAGCTTTGCATCCGGCGGGATTTCCGTTAATTGTCTGATCATTAATATAAGGGCAATCTTAAGCCTTTCTTTTTCAAGCAGGAATCGCGGGTTAGGCCGGGTTATGAACGAATCGCTCGTAGCGATCGGCGAAAGCCTCGGTATTGAGGCGGCGCTGTTGCAAGCGCAGAAACTGGCGAGGCTTGGCTATTACCGCTGGTCGAAATCGCGCCAGCAACTGATCGGCTGCAATGACGAATACCGCGAACTTCTGGGCCTGCCGCCCGCCCCGTTCACTGCGCGATCCCCCGGCGTGGAACCATTGCTGCATTGCGACGACCGCGAGCGCGTGTTGCACGCCCACCGGGCGGCCGAGGCGGGCGGGCTGCCAATGCAGCTCGAGTTTCGCATTGTCCGGGCGGACGGCGAGGTTCGCTATCTGCGCGACTACAGCCAGCCAGAGCCCAACCCGGGCGGCCCGCCGGAGACCTGGTTTGGCACCGTCCAGGACATCACCGATCTGAAGGAGCGCGAGGAAGAGCTGCGGCAGAGCCGGGCCGCCTTGGACCAGGCCGCCCGCCTGGCGAAGCTCGCCCATTACCGCTGGTCGATCAGCGAGAACCGCTATCTAGAACTCAGCGATACGTTCTTCGAGATCATGGGCCTGCCGATCGAGCGGCCGCTCATGGCCGGCGACTATGTGGATCCCATGGTCCATCCCGACGACCGCGCCCGGCTGATCCAACAGCGCACTGCCGCGGAGGCCGATGGCCGCCAGATCGATCTTGAATACCGCATCGTTCGGCCGGACGGCGAGACGCGCTATCTGCATGAAATCGCCGAGATCAAGCGGGGCGAGGTTGGGGCGGAGGAAGTCTATTTCGGCACCGTGCAGGACATCAGCGAACAGAAGCGGATTGAGAGTGAGTTGCGCGAGAGCGAGGAGCGCCACCGCTCCGTCGTCGCGGCAATGGCCGATGGCGTCGTGCTGCAGGATCGCGAGGGTGCCATCCGCGCCGCCAATGCCAGTGCGGCGCGCATCCTGGGCCTGACGGCGGACCAGATCATGGGCCGCACCTCCATGGACCCGCGCTGGCGGGCAATCCGCGAAGACGGGGAACCTTTCCCGGGCGACAGCCACCCGTCGATGCTGACGCTGCAATCGGGGGAGCCCTGCCGCGACGTGATCATGGGTATCTATCGGCCGGATGGCACGCTGGGATGGATATCCATCAATACCCACCCGATGTTCCATCCGGGCGAGCAGCACTGTCATGCCGTCGTCTGTTCCTTTACGGAAGTGACCGACCGGCGCCGCGCGGAGGCCGAGCTGCGGCAATCACAGAAGCTGCAGTCGATCGGCACGCTGGCGGGCGGCATTGCCCACGAACTGAACAATCTGCTCGTTCCCATCATCGGCCTTACCGAACTGACCATCGAAAAGTTGCCGGAGCGCGGCAAGAATCGCACCAATCTCAACAACGTGCTGGTCGCGGCAGAGCGTGCCCGGTTGCTGGTGCAGAACATTCTGGCTTTCAGCCGGAGAGATACGCCCAATCGCCAGTCGATCAAAATCGAGCCCCTGATCGACGAGGTTTTATCGATCGTCCGGCCCGTCCTGTCGACGACGATCGACATCCGGCACAAGATCGACCGCAGTACGCCCGACATACCGGCCGATGCAGCGCTTATTCATCAGGTCTTGATCAATTTGATGTCCAATGCCGCCGCCGCCATGGGGCTGAAGGGCGGCCTGCTGGACATAGCCGTATCGGGAGTTGATTTGGCGCAATCATTTTGCCGCAGCCGCGCTGGGCTGGTGCCCGGACGCTATGCACGGATCCGGGTCAGCGATAGCGGGCACGGCATGGACGAGGAAACCCAGCGGCGGATCTTCGAGCCGTTCTTCACCACGAAGAAGACCGGCGATGGGACGGGCATGGGCCTGTCGGTCGTGCATGGCATCGTCAGCGCCCATAATGGTGCGATCGATGTGGAGAGCGAGGTCGGGCGGGGCACGGCCTTCACCGTCTATTTCCCGGCCTTCACACTTCCCCTTCGCAATGACGGAGCCCTTGGCTAATGAGTACGGACCGGCTGACGACCATACTGGTGGCCGACGACGACAGGCTGGTGCGCATCACGCTGCGCAAGATCCTGGAGAGCGCCGGCTACACGGTGTTCGAGGCGAAGGACGGCGCCGAGGCAATAGAGGTCTTTCGCAAGCGGCGTCCGGATCTGGTGATCCTGGATATCGTCATGCCCATCAAGGATGGCGTGCGCACCTTTCTGGAATTGCGCGGCCTTGATTCCAAAGCCAGGATCATCGCCATGTCGGCCGGCGCGCGCAGCGGCAAGATCGACTATCTCAGCCTGACCAAACGCATCGGCGCCAACGGCATCCTGACCAAGCCGTTCAACCGCGCTTCCGTGCTGGCCATGGTGGGGCAAATCCTGCTCGACGAAAAAAGTGCATGAGATGAGGCGATGAACGAGAAAACGGCCGACAAGCCCGGCGAAGGAAAGCGCCTGCTGGTCATCGACGACGAAGCCTCGATCTGCGACTTTGTGCGCCAGGTGGCCGAGGGTATGGGCTTTATCGTCGTCACGGCCGTCACCCACGATCAGTTCCAGTCCGCCTATGCCGAGTTCCAGCCCACAGCCATTCTGCTGGATCTCGTCATGCCGGATGTCGACGGCATCGCGATGTTGGGGATTCTCGCCGATGCCAACTGCCAGGCCAGGATCCTGATCATGAGCGGCTATCACCCCGAGCTGCTGAAAAGCGGCTTTCGCCTGGGCGATGGCTATCGCCTCGACGTCAAAGGCACGCTGCGCAAACCCTTCGGCAGTGCCGAGTTGCGTCAGGCCTTGCAGCAGCTGGCTTGATCTAACTCGGCCGCCAGAAGGATATTGCGCTAACCCAGGGCCGGGCAGAGCGGGCAAGTCCATTCGCGGTCGGGCGGACGCTGGGGGTGGATAGTGTTGTCGGCCGGCTCGAAGTGATGAAAGAGCCGGCACTCGATGTCCAGAGCTTCGCGCGAAGATGCGGCGCGGGCGAAACCGAAAGCCTCATAGCGCTCGATATGCTGGCGCAATGCGGCGGCCAGATCGCTATCGGCGCGCCCGGTGAGCCTGACGGTAAGATGGCCATCCGCGCGCATCGGCCCCAGAACATAAGCACCCAGAATCCCCCGCCTGACCTGGATGCTGAGGTTGCTATCGGTCAATTTGAAGGGACCGGCGAGCTCGGGGAGATCCATGATCCTTTGCGAACCTGAACCGTGCCGGCGCTATTCGATGATCAGGACAGCATCGGCATAGCCCATGCCGGTGATCTGTTTCAGCAGGCGCTGCGCATCGGCCATGGAAGTTATGGGGCCCAGCAGGACGGCGTTGAACTGGTCGGCGCCGAGCCGCGTCGGCACGACCTTGGCCGGCGCCAGGGTTGCCAGTTTGCCGCGAAGCTGGTCAGCCTTGGACTGGTCCTTGAAAGCGCCCGTTTGAATGAAGAACTGTGCCGGCAGGTCGAGCGGCAGGGGCTTCACCTTTGTCGCGTCGCTCGCGGGCGGCGCCGCCGATACCTGTACCGGTATAAGGGCCGGCGGTGCTGTCTGCGAAGCGGCCGGTACCGTCGCGTTGGTAATGTTGACCGAGACTGCGGGCGTGATTTTCGCCGGCGCCGGGGAAACTGGTGCCAGGGAAACGGCTGGCGGGGAAACTGGTTCCGGGACAACGGGGGCAGCGCTGGATGCTGGCGTGATGGCCGGCGCTGGAACGGGCGCTGTTGGGGTGACCGGCGCGCTGGGCTTCACCGTCGGCATCGTGGTGGCAACGGCGGAGGTTGTGGCGGGTTGCGGCGGCAGCGCAATGGCCAAGGGAATTGCCGACGCCGTCGGCGCGGTTGCGGGCACAGGCGCGGGCGAAGCGACCGGCTTCATTGGCTGGATCCCCGCTTCGCCCAGCGCCGGCAGACTCGTTACCTTGACCGCCGATGTGGGAGCCGGCGTGATCGATGCCGTCGGCGTGGGACCCAGATCATTGCCGGCCCCCAGGCTGGCCGCCAGCGCCTGGCTTTCCTTGGTCATGACCTGGATCCGCACCTGGGCCGGTGTCTGTTTTTCCATGCCCAGCGCATCGGCCGCCGCGGGCGTCAGCTCGATGATCCGGTCGTCGACGAAAGGTCCGCGGTCGTTCAGGCGCAGCGTGATCGACTTGCCGTTGCTGAGATTGGTGACCCGCACCAGGCAAGGCAAGGGCAATGTCTTGTGTGCGCCGGCGATGGCGTTTTCGTCATAGGGCTCACCGCTGGTGGTGCCGGCACCCGTGCGGCCTGGCGGATAGACGGATGCAACGCCGGTCTGGTTGTAACCATAATCGACTGCGGGCTCGTACCAGACTCCGTCGAACTGGTAGGGCTTGCCGATGACGTAATGGGGCTTGCCCTGCGCTTGTGCGGGGCCATGCCCCATCGCCAGCACGATAGCCGCGCCGAGAACTGCCAGACGCTTCGCCCCCTTCACTACGCTCGCCTTTCCCGCTGCAGACGCGAATGCGAATCGAGCCGTCGCCTTATGGCCGCAGCTGTTTGTACGATTTGATTCTCGCGGTTAATAAATGGTTAACAAAAGGCGCACGGCTGCGCAATTCCGTGCTCACCCGTGCAGTTCGACACCGCCATGGGTCATCGAGGCGATCAGGACCGAGGCCAGTAGGAACCCGGCAAGGCGGTGAAAATAGAGGTAGTAGCGGGCGCGAGTGGAAGCGGGCTCGAACTCGTAATTGCTTTTACGCAGATGGATGACCGGGATCAGCATGTCGAGGCTGTAGATCGCCCGGTCGAACCAGCTCGCCTCGGACAGTTCGCGGCGTTTGTCGCGGCCGAAGATAAAGGTGCCGATGACGACCAGCAGGATTACCCAAAGGGCAGCGAGCTGCGGATAGATTCCAAAGCCCGTGGTGATGCAATAGATGAACAGGAAGAGGAAGCGGTCCGGGCGGTAAATGGATTCGTCGAGTTCGCGCAGCTTGCCCTTGAACAGGATCCAGTCCGCCTTGTCGGCATAGCCGGAATTGCGGAAGACGGTGGCGAGCTGCATGTAGGATTGGGGTGAAAACGCCTTCTGTTTCTCCAGCAGGTCGGTAAATTCCGAGGTCGCACGTTCCCCCAATGCTGCGACCGGCGCGCCGGCTCCGCCCAGGCGCATATAGGTGAATCCCTCGAGATCGATTTCATCCGGCCAGGATGTAGGAACATCCTGCAACGCACCGGCCGAGACGTTGCGCAAGATCAGCGTTCGCGGCGTATTCCATTTCGGCGGCGATGCGCTTTGCGAGGCAAGGCGGATTTCCGAGCCGATCGTTGCTCCGGTCAGATCGACGGCAGCGAAAGTGCCATTGGTAAAATCGAGACTCTGACCGATACGCGCAAAGACGAGATTGAGGTCCCTGTCGAACTCCGCGGTTTGATTGATCAGCAGATCATCACCGACTTGTAGCCCCTTCATGTCTACGGGGCCGTCGAAGGTTGTGCGCGTGATATCGAAGTCGCCCTCGATCCTGGCCCGAATCATTTCGACGGCCCTGAAAAACTCCACGCCGGAATTGATCTCGACGGACTGACCGACATGGATATCGCTGGCGCGGACCTTGCCGTGAAAATCGGCCTGATGGATCAGGATTCCGCTGCCGATATGGGCCCCGACCAGATCGACCTGGACGAAGTCACCACGCTGGTCGTCGTCGCCGGCAAGCCACAGATAGCCTGCAATCGATGCCTGCTCGAGGATGAGTTCCTTGCGCGCACTAGCGCCGATGAATTCGGCACTGCCGCTGAGCACAGCACCCAACATATCGAGGCCGCCATCGAAGCGGGTCCGCTTGCCGGCCTTGTCCGCTTCGGCAAACAGGGTGCTGGCGAGGGTCAGCCGCTGCAGATTGGCGTCGCCAGCGATATGCGCGCCGTTGAAGTCCAACTTGTTGCCGAGATGCGAACCTGAAATATTGAGCGCGCCGTGCTCCTCGCTGCTGGTCAGGATCACGTCGCCGTTGACGCTCAGGCGGCTGAGATCCAGGTCACCGCCGACAGACGCGGCGGTCAAATCCAGGATGCTGGCGATCTTGGCCGCCGTCATGGAAATTTCGTCCGCGGTGACCACATTCTTCATGAAAAGCGAACCGTCGATCTGGGAGCGCTGCAGGTCGAGCGGCCCGCCAAACCAGGAATGCTCCAGGCTCAACGATCCGTTGCTGTGAAGCGACAGCATGTCGGCGCCCCGATCGAAGCGCGAATTGTCGAGCCAGAGTTCGCGGATCAGGGAAGCATTCGACAGGTTGACGAACTCGGCGAAATGCGCGCCGTGAATTCTGACACCCAGGATAGGAACGGCGCTGCGGTAAGGCTCGACGAGAAGGATCGTCTCGAGGAATCGCAGGCTGAGATCGCGCCCCGCGGGCCAGTCGTCACTGGTAGCCGGTTCGTCCGATCCGCCGGTATGATCGGCCATGTCGGCCACCTCGCCCGTGCAGATGCGCCCCCAGGCCCATTTCTCGGGTTCGGTCCAGTCGCTCACCGGCGGCGTGGCGCAGGCTTCGCCGGGCATGGCCATGACGCCGGGCTGATCGGCATGCGCAAGGCCGGCCGCGCCCAGGATCGATCCCCCGAAGGCCAACAAGCCCAGAATCCATGAAAAGATGATTGCCAGCAGACGCCCTGAATTCGGCATTGTCGCGCCCCCTTCGATCGGGGCGGAGAATGCCATTCGCGCCATCCAGCGACAAGGCGGCCAGCGACAAGGGCGGCCAACGACAAGGCGCCCCGGCGGCGCCCGCCCAATCGTCGCTGGCCTTGGCGAGCAGGGCCTCAATGTTGGCGAGCGCGGCCTCAATTCGTTAAACTCTGCGCCGACAGCGCAAGAGAGGTAGCATGGCGGCGAGTGGTGAATTCGGTTTCGGTCGCGGGGGTACGATGCAGATGCGGCGCCTCGCTGCGCTCCTCGGCCTTGCCTTGCCCATCTTCCTGGCGGGTTGCGGGGCGGGCGAGAGCGGTTCCGTCGATCTGGCGGTGGCCTGCGAGACCGATGCCTGTACCTGCACGAATGGCGGCCCTAGCGCCAAGCCCCCGGCGGTCCTCTGGAAAACCGATGGTACGGCTTTTTGCCCCAACGGCTATTCGCTGTACAGGATCCCGCCGCCCAGCCAACGCTGGACCGTAGGGCCCGGGTTGCAATAGCCCGAAGCTGCCACTATCTGATGATCGTTTCATCCGCTAACATCCCGGCCACGAAGCTCAGGGAACGGGCATGAATTCGGATTGGACAACCACCTTTGCGATTTGGGGAGCGGGCCTCAGCACCGCGCTCGCCTGGGCGCGTTTTCTGCCGCGCCCGCGAGTCATGCTGACGCCATGGCCCGCCGAACGTCCGCAACCCTCGCAGCTCGAGATGCGGGTGGTCAATGGCAGCTCCTGGCCGATCGAGATCTACAAGGTGAAGCGGCTGCGCCTATCGGGCAAACCGATTGAATTCGCACCCAATACCGATCCGGAAATGCCGCTGTCGAACTGGTTCGACTGGGATGAAACGGGCGAGATCTATCTTTATGTGCCGCCGCATAAGAGCGGCAGCATCTTTATGCGGGGCCTGTCCGTCGACAGCCGAAGCCTGCTGATCTTCCACTGGCATGGCGGACCTATCCTGCCGGTGCGTAACCCGCTCTGGGTGTATGTCTCGGGTCGGCATGCCACACGCATGAGCCGCAGCGGCGGTCAGCGGCCGCAAGTAATCAAGGGCTAGACGGCGTTTGTTCCTTTTTGGCAGGCGCAACTGTCCGGCATTCCGGCAGGCGGCCGGCCTGCTTGCCATTGCCGTGTTTATCAGCATAGCGGCACTGCCGGGCTGGGCCGCCAACGAGAAATCATCCTCGACGACGCAACCTGTGACGCCGGCGCCGGCCGGACAGCCTGCCGGTGCACCGGCCAGTGCCGTCGCCGAAGCGCTGCAGAAGATGCTTGCCGGCGCAGGCGACAATCTGACCATCAAGGGCATTCAAGTGCCCGGCGAGATGCTGGCGCAGAGTTACGCCAGCACCAATGACGAACCAATCTGGACCGATGATGGCGGTCTCGGTCCACGGGGCGCTGCCCTGCTCGATGCCCTGCAGGCGGCCAAGGCCGCCGGCATGGATATGCTGGAGCCCCAGCTTGCCGCCGTCGCGCAACAGGCCACAGCGAAAAGCCCGGAAGACATCGCAGCGCTCGAACTGCTGTTGAGCGGCACGTTGCTGGCAGCGATCGAGGATAGCGGCGATCTGGCGGCGCCTGCCCTGCTGGCGGCATCCCGCCAGGGCAATGCGCGCACCTTCCTGGCCGATCACCTGCCCTCCAATTTCTTCTATTGGCGCCTGCGTCATGCGCTGCCTCTCTATACGCGCTACGCGACGGCAGGCGATTGGCCAGCGGTGCCCAGCGGCCCGAAGCTGGAAAAGGGAATGAGCGATGCGCGCGTGGCCATCCTGGGCCAGCGGTTGCTCGCCAGCGGCGAGTTGCCTCAGCTTGGCCCGCAGCCCGACCACTTCGACGACGCGCTGGGCGCGGCCCTGATGAAGTTCCAGGCGAGCCATGGCCTGGACCCCGACGGCAAACTGGGCACGCAGACGTTAGCCGCGCTGAATGTGCCACCGGGCCAGCGCCTGCAGCTGGTCCTGCTGAACCTGCAGCGCTTCCGCAAACTGAACGCGGCCATGGGGCAGCGCTATCTCTACATCAACATTGCCGGGATGGAGTTGTCGCTGGTCGAGCATGGCCAGGTCACCTTCTTCAGCCGCGTCATCATCGGCCGTAAGGACCGGCCGACGCCGTTGCTGCAAAGCGTCATCGGCCGCATCGATTTCAATCCTACCTGGGTTGTGCCGGCCAAGATCGCGCGCAATGACGAGGTGGCGCGCATGCGATCCGATCCCAGTTTCTTTCGCACCCACAACATCCGTGTTTATGACGGTTGGGGTGCCGATGCGCACGAGATCAATCCCGACAGCATCGACTGGACCCATTACGGGCCCAATAACATGCCCTTTGCACTGCGCCAGGATCCGGGGCCGGAGAATGCGCTGGGCCCGGTGAAATTCGACTTCGCCAATGATTATGCGGTCTATGTTCACGGCACGCCGGTCCAGTCGCTGTTCCAATTGTCGGCGCGATCTCTCAGTTCCGGCTGCGTGCGCGCCGAGCATCCGGTCGACCTGGCGAAGTACCTGCTGCGCAACGACCACAACTGGCCGGCCACCCGGATCGACGATGTCGTCCACAAGGCGACGACAATTTCCGCACCGCTCGCCGATCCGCTGCCGATCATGCTTACTTACCAGACCGCCTGGGTCGATGCTGATGGCGTGGCTCAGTTCAGGCCCGATATCTACGGCCTCGACGGCAGCTCCGACGTGCCTACAACTGGCAGCCCCATCGTGCCCCAGCCGGTGGGCGCGGGCGTTTCCGGCAAGAAGAACTAGGTCACAGCGTCGAGCGCGAAGGAGAGTGGCGGTCGGCCGGCGCGCCAGTTGTCCCATATGCGCCGGTAAGCGATCTCCAGATCGCGGGCAAATCCGGCGGCATCGAGATAGGAACTTGCTGGCAAGCATTGCGTGATGCGTTCGTGCATTGCTTCGCGCCTTCTTGTGTCGCTGGCCAGCATCAGAGCCAGCGATCGATAGCCGGCCATGTCGGGCGCGATCAGTTCGGCCATTCCCAGATGATGCAACAGGCTGGCGCCGACACGGCTGGCAAAGGTTGGGCCAGCACAGGTAATCACGGGAAGTCCTACGCGCAGCGCATCGCTCGCTGTCGTGTGGGCGCCGTAGGGGGCGGTATCGAGAAACAGATCGGCCAGGCGCTGGCGGGCAAGATGCTGAGGCCTGTCGAGGCGCCGGGCGAAGACCAGCCGTTCGGGCGCTATCCCCACACGGCCCGCATAACGGCGCAACTGCACCGGCAATGTTGCGTTGCTCGCCAGCAGCCACAGCACTGAGCCCGGGCAGGTTCTCAACAGGTCGAGCCAGGAAAACCTCGGCGCTCAGCTTGAATCCGTTGTTGAAACAGCAGAAGACAATGCCGTTCTCGGGCAAGCCCTCTTGCGCGCGCGAGGGCGTTTGTGCGGCGACCTCCAGGCGGCTGTCGGCGGGTTGATAGCAGCGCGGCAGACGCAGAATCGCTTCCGAAAAACCGCCATCGCTGCCGGGTGGTGCCACGACCGCATCGGCAATCGCATAGTCAATGAAGGCCGCACCAGAGGTTCCGGGATAACCGAGCCAGGCTATTTGGATTGGTGCCGGGCGCAGCGCCAGGATATTGGGACGCGCCCCTTCTGTATAACCCTTCAGGTCGACGAGGATGTCCACACCATCATCATTTATCTGTCTGGCGGCGTCGGGGACCGGCATCGCCCCAAGGTCGGTGAACCGGTCGAAGGCGGCGATAATCCGGCCGCGCAGGGCGCTGTCGTCGCCCCCACCGATGTCATAGCCGATTGCTTCCACCGCGCCGCGGTCGTGCTTCTCGATCACCTCGACGAGCAGCTGGACGGTTGCATGGTCGCGGTAGTCGGCAGACAAATAACCGATCCGCAGGCGAGGGGGATCGCCGCGCGGGCAGGCGAATTGGGCACTCAGGGCAGCCACCTCTTTCTCACGCTCTGCCGAGAAGGCGCTTGCTGCCTTGCGTT
>DASXQK010000132.1:0-4453 GCA_036493015.1 Dongiaceae bacterium
AACAGGTCGACCGGATCTTCAAGCGCGTCTTCGGCCGCTGAAGCGCAATCGCCCCGGGGCGTGAATCCCGGGGCGATCATGTCTCATCAACCGAAGTCTTATTCCGGCACGAAGATATTCAAAATGTTGGCGCCCGGCGCCACGAACTGCTCCATCCCGCAGAGCGTGTCGCGCAGCGGCAATTCGCGGCGATGGCGCATCTCCAGGGTGTTGCCTGCGCCGAAGTGGTAGCGGAAGCCGGCAAAGGCAGCGGCGCTTTCATCGGCGCCGGCCATGCCCTCGACGAACAGGGTGGCGCCTGGATCTCGATGTTGGAAGGGCTGCCACTCTACCTCGCCGAAGCCGCCATATTCGCCCGCACCGCCGCCACCGCCCGCCAGCAGCATCAGCGAATCGAGCGGATAATAAGCGACATAGCCGCAGCCCACGATGCCATCGTTCAAGGTCAGGTTCGTTCCGCTGTCCGCCCATTGATAGCCGGCATTGCCGTAGAGCGTGATGTCGCGCCAGTAATACTGGCCTTCGGCCGCGGCGCGCAGATAGCCGGCGTCGCCAAGCGCCGTGTAGTTGATCATCGGGCCGATCAGCCCCACCGCCGGATCGCCGCGGAAGAGATGAACCGTGGCATCGCCCCCGCCACCGCCCGCGAAGCCGCCCAGTTCGCCATCCAGCTGGGCGCCAAAATCATGGCCGAGGGGCGTTGCGAACTGGCCGCCGCCGTATGCCGCAAAACCCGATTGCTGTCCCTTGCCACCGGTGTTGATGCTGTGGCCGAACGAAGTCGAGCCGCAATCGTTGTTCGTGCATTGACGAAAAACCCCACCGGGGCCGAAAACGCCATTCAGTACCGAGCCGCCGCCGCCGTTGCCGCTCTGCTGATACCCCAGCTTCGCGCCGAACAGGCCGTTCGGTTCCTCGATCGCCGGATCGCCCGCCCGCGCCGATGTCAGGGCGACCGCCGAAAACGCCGCCGCCAGCAGGCAGCAGGCCCAAAATCCCCGTAGCATGACTACCTTCCCGGCCCGCCCCAAGCGGGCCAATCAAGTTCCGGACGAGCAACTGCCAGTCCGGTCGTGCGCCATTCAATCGGCCACGCCCCCTCGCATCACTCGATCGAATAGATGTTGAAGATATCGGCGCCCGCCTGTTTGAACTGTTCCACACCGCAGCCGGTCTCGCGCAACGGCAGTTCGTGACGGTGGCGCATCTCCAGGCTGTGGCCGGCGCCGAAGTGAAACTGGACACCGGCAAAAGCAGCCGCGGTGCTGTCCGTTCCTGCCATGCTTTCGACGAACAGGCTGAGGCCCGGCGTGTGCTGCTGGAAGGGTTGCCATTCGATCTGGCCAAAGCCGGCACCCTCTCCAGCCCCGCCACCGCCGCCCGCCAGCAGCATCAGGGAATCGATGGGGTAATAGGCAAGATAGCCACAGCCAACCAGGCCGCTATCGAGCGTCACCGTGCTGCCTTCATTCGCCCATTGATACGCGGCGTTGCCGTAGAGGGTGATATTGCCCCAGTAATACTGGGCTTCGGCCCCGGCACGCAGATAGCCGGCATCGCCCAATGCGCGATAACTGACCATGGGGCCAACCAATCCGATTGCCGGATCGGCGCGAAAGAGATGCAGCGTTGCATCGCCGCCGCCGAGCGCATCGAAGCCGCCGAGTTCGCCATCGAACTGCACGCCGAAATCATGGCCGAGCGGCAGCGCAGCCTGGGTTCCGCCATAGCCGACAAAACCCGACATCACCCCCGGCTTGCCGAAGATCACGGTTTCGGCCAGCGGATTGCCGCCGCAATTGTTGTTGGTACATTGACGGAAATCGATCCCCGGCGTACCGACGCCGTTGATTACCTGATCGCCGTTGCCGGCGCCCGCTCGCTGATAGCCTAGCTTCAGGCTGAACAGGCCGTTCGGATCTTCGATTGCCGGATCGCCGGCCCTCGCCGGCAAGCTGAACGACAGTATGACAATAGCTGCCGCGAGGCAGCCAGCCCCAATCCCCTTGATCATATCCCCCAACTGCCCGCCCCAAGCGGACCCGTTATGTGGCCGGAACTGCCGCCGGCCCAGCTTTCACCTCATCGTTTTGAATCAGTCTCGATCTGCGCGCGCGCCTGATCGTAAAGCTCGGCGAACTTCTTGCGCAACTGATGATCCGTCACGCTCACGCCTTTGGCCGACAGATCGCGCATGACCTTCGCCACGAGCTTGTCTTCATGCTGCTTCTCATGGCCATCCATGGCGAGCGATTTGCCATAGGCGTCGGCAGCGGGACCCGCCAGACCCAGTTGGGGCGCAACCCACAGGGCCACTAGCTTGTCGCGACGGGCACGAGCTTTGAACTCCAGTTCCTGATCATGGGCGAACTTGCCCTCGTAACCCTTCTCGCGATCGTCGAAACTTGCCATGCCGCTTGCGCTCCCTTCGGTCGTGGCGGTTAATGTGCCGTCTTTATAGACACTCACGCCGGTTTTTTGAACGGCCGATGATGTAAATGTGCAGCGTCGTCATCCTCCGCCGGCCGGAGAACCACTGGCCCATTATTTTCGCCGCCAATCGCGACGAAATGAATAACCGTCCCTGGCTGCCGCCTGGACGTCATTGGCCCGAGCGGCCGCAGGTGGTGGCCGGCCTGGACCAGCTCGCCGGCGGCAGCTGGCTGGGCGTTAACGATCACGGGCTGATTGCCGGAATCATGAATCGTATGAATAGTCTGGGCCCTTCACCGGGCAAGCGCAGCCGGGGTGAACTGGTGCTCGAGGCACTCGATCACGCCGACGCCCGGGAAACGGCCTACGCCTTGGCGGCGCTGGAGCCGTCGGCCTATCGGCCGTTCAATCTGGTCTTGGCCGATAATCGCGATGCCTTCTGGCTGGCCAATCTCGGTGACCGGATCCGGCTCGAGAGCCTGCCGCCGGGCCTTTCCATGCTCACCGCCCAGGACCGCAACGACGTATCCCACAGCCGCCGCATCCGGCACTTTCTGCCGCGCTTCCAGGCGGCCGCCATACCCGATCCTGCCGCCGGCAATTGGCTCGCCTGGGAACAGCTGTTGGCAAGCCGTGATTTCGCCGAAGGCGGGACTTTTCAGGACGCGATGACGATTGCGGGAACCGATGGCTTCGAGACCCTGTCCAGCGCCCTGATTGCGCTGCCGGCGGCGGGATCGGAGCTGAAGCCGATATGGCGGTTTGCCCCCGGCCGGCCCGATCGGGTCGCCTATGAAACCGTCTCGCTTTAATCGCGCAGCCGATTGATTTTCCAGCTTGTTTTCACGCGGCCGGGGGACCGTGAGCAGGCCCTGCCCTATCGTTGTTTTGACCCCCCGTAACTGCTATAGGATGGCCTCGATCGCTCCCCGATTCCTCGCAACGAGAACCTGCCATGTCGCGGCGCCGGCGCATCTATGAAGGCAAGGCAAAGGTTCTGTTCGAAGGGCCGGAGCCAGGCACCCTCGTCCAGTATTTCAAGGACGATGCCACCGCCTTCAACAATCAGAAGAAGGGCACCATCATCGGCAAGGGGGTGCTGAACAACCGCATCTCCGAATACCTGATGACGCGTCTGGGCGAGGCCGGCATTCCGACGCATTTCGTGCGCCGGTTGAACATGCGTGAGCAGCTCGTGCGCGAGGTCGAGATCATTCCGCTACAGATCGTGATCCGCAACATCGCTGCGGGATCGCTCGCGACCCGCTTCGGCCTGGCCGAGGGCACCGTGCTGCCCCGCTCCATCGTCGAGTACTATTACAAGTCCGAACAGTTGAACGATCCGATGGTCTCGGAAGAGCACATCACCGCCTTCGGCTGGTCGAGCCCGCCGGAGCTGGACGAAATGCTGTCGCTCTCGCTGCGCATCAACGACTTCCTCTCCGGCCTGTTCCTCGGCGTCGGGCTGAAGCTGGTGGATTTCAAGCTGGAATTCGGACGGCTGTGGGAAGGCGAGGATATGCGTATCGTGCTGGCCGACGAGATCAGCCCGGATAGCTGCCGCCTCTGGGACATCAAGACCAATGAGAAGCTGGACAAGGACCGCTTCCGCCGCGATCTCGGCAAAGTCGCCGAGGCTTATCAGGAAGTGGCCCGCCGGCTCGGCATCTTGCCGGAAAGCGGACCTCGCGACATGCAGGGCCCAGAGACGGTGCAGTAAGCCAAAGACGGCGAAGTAAGACGGTGCAATAAAGACGAGCGAACAATGAAGGCCCGTGTCCACATTACCCTGAAGAACGGCGTGCTCGATCCCCAGGGGCGCGCCATCGCCCACGCTCTCGACGGGCTGGGCTTTTCCGGCGTGAACGATGTGCGCCAAGGCAAATATATCGAGCTGGACCTGGCCGAAACCGATCGAGGCAAGGCGAAGGTCAAGATTGAGGCCATCTGCGCCAAGCTGCTGGCCAATACCGTGATTGAGAACTACGCCATCGACCTGGTGGATTGAACGCGATGCAGG
>DASXQK010000133.1:0-1608 GCA_036493015.1 Dongiaceae bacterium
AGAGAGGCGCGGGGGAGACGGAAAAGGTGATCGCCCTACCCTCCTCAACGGCTGGGACAGTGAGCTGTCCGAGTTCGCGCGTGACTCCCCGCTGGAGGGGAGTGGATTCGAACTTTCCGTTCCGCGCGCGATCAGCCGAGATGGCAACGGCAGGGCGAGCCTTTCGGCCAGCTCCTCCGGGGGCGATCAGCATAGTAAACCCCACAAGGCCACAAGGGCTGACATCTCGATCGCGGCATGGGCGCGAAGACTTTCGGACGCAAAACCGGGATCGCCGGCGATCCCGCCCGTATGGCGGCACGCTGAGTGGGCTCGGTCCGCCCGAGTCGGGTCAGTCACTCAAGGTCGGCTCCGCCTGACTTGTTGCCATCCGCGCTGCGCGCCGGGTGATCAAGGTGACCGGCGCGCACAGCGCGATCAAAACGGCGCCGAGAATGACAAAGCTCTGACCGGCGCCCCAGTGGTCGGCGATGCTGCCCACTAGCGGCGGGATGACGATCGCCGCCAGGCGGTTCATGGTCTGCCGCAGCCCGACCACCGAACCCTGACGGTGCGGCCCGACAGCCTTGGCCTGCACCGAGAACATCATCGGCTGGACAACCCCTTGCAGCCAGCCGCGTGACGCCTGCGCCGCGAAAAGCAGCGCGAAAGCGCCGCCAAAAAAAGGTGTGATACAGATCAGCAGGATCGACAACACGGTGCCGCTCAGCATCGTGCGTAGCGGGTCGCCGAGCCGCATCGCCCGCCCGGCAAACAGTGAGCCGAGGCCGCTGGTTATCTCGATCGCGGCGAACAGGGTGCCGATCGATGTGCCGGTCAGCCCGATCCCATTCAAATAAACGACATAGATCGAGCTCTGCACCCCATTGGTGGCGGTGCGCAGAAAGATGATGGCCATCGTCGTCGTCACCGCCGGGATCGACATCAGCGCAAAGCACCGCACATAGTCGGGCAATCGGGGGAGCACATCGACGACCCGCAGCCGCACCCGCCGGCCGGGATTGCGGCCATCGCCTGTGGCGATCGGCGCTTCGGGGGCGCGGAGAAGCGCCAGGGTCAGCGCGGCACCCCAGGCAAAGCCGAGCGCGTAGGCGGGCCAGGCGCCGCCAAAATCCCACGCCGCTCCGGCAATCATCGGCGCCACGGTCGTGCCAAGGCGCGCGAAGAAGCTGAATCGCCCGAGATACTCGGCCTCTCCTTCGGCCAATTGGGCGATCAAGGTCTGCGAACCCGACCAGGCAAACTGCAGTGCGCCGCCATTGACCACCTGCAGCAGCAGCAAGGGCCAGAACCACGGCAGCAGCGGGAAGACCGGCGCCAAGGCCATCGCCGTCCAGACAAAGAACAAGGCAACCCGGCGAGTGCCCAATCGGTCCATAAGCGCGCCGACATGGATCGACAGGAAGACGGCCAGCAACGAACGCGCGCCGACAAGCATCCCAATCTGGCCTGCGCTCATGCCGAGCGAGAGGGCATAAAGCGGGATCAGAAAGTTGTAGAACTCGGTGTAGCCCATCGCGAATGGCCCGACGACATAGAGCGAGGCCGGGAGTCGGGATTGGAAGCGGGCCATGAAAAAAGACTACCCCGTCCCGCGTCGGGTTGAAA